>DATMSK010000069.1:0-6321 GCA_035565395.1 Methylophilus sp.
TGATTCCTCGTTAATGTGTGAATGAGGCTCCATTATGAAAAAAACATTTTCACTTGATAATGAGGCGGTTTCTGAACTTGATGTCAGACTTGGCTGACGCGTTTGAAGGATTTTAAACATGCCTGTAGGGCACCTGTTTAACGCTAAAATAGCGGCTTATATTTTAATACAGTCAGCAGTTTCACCATGCAATTACATTATCAAGTTCACGCCCAAAACCAGGGCAAAGGCCCGCCACTCGTTCTGCTACATGGCTTGTTCGGGTCTGCTGATAACTGGGGCAGCATCGCCAAACATTTCTCGCAGCACTATCAGGTGATCAGCGTTGATTTGCGAAATCATGGCCGCTCGCCGCATAGCGAGTCGCAAACGTACCCTGAAATGGCAGATGACTTGTCAGCGTTATGCGACGCCTTAGGGTTAGCGCAAATTCATTTACTTGGCCATTCTCTTGGCGGCAAAGTCGCCATGCAATTTGCCACGCAATATCCTCAAAAAGTCAGCAAACTCATTATCGTCGATATGGCGATGCGCGCTTATCAAGACAGGTACACGCAGCTCATGGATCACATGCTGGCCGTCAATCTCAGCCAGATGGCCTCGCGTAATGAGGTAGATAAGGCCTTGGCGGATGCGATCCCAAATGTGAGGGTAAGGCAGTTTTTATTAACTAACCTGGTTAACCATGAAGGGCAGTTGCAATGGCGCATTAATTTGCCAGCGCTTAAAGCGAATTACGCCACATTGATTGCGGCGGTGAACGTGCACTTTGACCAACCTAGCCTGTTTATTCGCGGGGAGCGCAGTGACTATGTGAATGCGCGTGACATCACCGAACTGCAGCAGCATTTTCCCCAGGCGCAGTTTGTCACCTTGCCCACGGACCATTGGGTGCATGCGGAGCAGCCGCAATTGTTTATACAGGCGCTAGAAGCTTTTCTGGCCTGATTTAGGCTTGGTTCAAAAACAATCAGGCCACGCGCTGGTGGCCTGAATTGCCTGGCTTATAAAGTCACGACCGGGAAATCAATGTCGGTCTGTGCGATATGGTTGGTGTAGTTGGTCAAGGTGTTTAACGCCACGCTGGTAATCACTTCTAACACCAGGCCATCATCTACCCCTGCCAAATAAGCCTCTGCAAAATCTTCATCTGAAAGTAGCCCGCGCTGCTGCACAATTTTGACAGCCAATTTGAGCAATGCATCAGTCAACGCATCCTCTGCCCTGGCTTGGCGTGCCGACTGAATGGCCTCGTTATTCAGACCTGCGCCTTTTGCAAT
The DNA here is from genome assembly GCA_035565395.1 of Methylophilus sp. Taxonomy (GTDB): domain Bacteria; phylum Pseudomonadota; class Gammaproteobacteria; order Burkholderiales; family Methylophilaceae; genus Methylophilus. The sequence goes on from DATMSK010000069.1 coordinate 1,281, forward strand.
CAGGCTATGGGCGGACAAGCAATACTGGCAACTATTCGCCTGGCCAATCGCTAAAGCCAGTGACTCTCTTTGTTTTGCGCTTAAGCGGCCTTTGCTCGCCGCCTCACTCAAACTCAGGTAAGCATTTAAGGCAACAGGGGCCTGTGCCAATGTGGCAATCAAATTAGGCACTTTGCCCATTTTGGCTTTCACAGCGTCCAGTGTGGTGTTCACTTCTGCGCTAGCGGTTTCGCGGTTAATCGTTTGAATACGTGCCATGATGAATCTCCTTGTGTGGTTAATTAGAACGCTTGGTGCGTTGGAGATATCATGCAATACTCATGATTATTAAAGGTCTCGTTATGTTGATCAGGAGTCTCGTTTGGACCCGTTATTGCCACTATTGAATCAAATCTCGCTCTCTGCCCAGGTATTTTTCACCGGAGATCTGTGCCAAGTAGTCAACTTTGATGGCACTGGAGCGGTGGGGCACATTCATTTGTTGCGGGCGGGAAAGCTAGACCTGATGTTTCGCGATAAACGCATGGCACATATCGATCAACCGAGCGTGGTGTTCTTCCCTAAACCGACCATCCACGTGCTCAACCCCGTAGAGGGTGAACCGTGTGAATTGGTGTGTGCCATGATTAATTTGGGCGCAAACGTACGCAGCCCGTTGGCCACCGCATTGCCTGAATATGTGATTGTGCCTTTAAATGACATGCTACAAATTGCGCCGACCTTGCAACTGCTGTTTCATGAAGCCTTTGCGCAAGACTTAGGCCGTCAAGCGGCGTTAGACCGATTGGCAGAATACTTCCTGATCCAGATCTTGCGCCATGTGATTCAGCACGGGCAGTTGCAGCAAAGCATTTTTGCCGCATTGGCCGATACCCGGTTGGCGTTGGCTGTCAAAGCCATGCATGAGAACCCGTCCCATCCATGGACACTGGAAACCCTGGCGGATGCGTCAGGCATGTCGCGCGCCAGGTTTGCCGCCAACTTTAAAACCACGGTAGGCACCACACCGCTGGATTACCTGACCGACTGGCGGCTCTCAATCGCACAAAACCTGATCCGGCAGGGCAAGCCGCTCAAAAGCATCGCCACCCAAGTGGGTTATCAAAGCACCGCTGCGTTTAGCCGCGTGTTTGCAAAGCGGCTAGGCGTGTCACCCACCGAGTGGAGGTAAACATGCTTAGCAAGCTGTATTTAAAAATATTTCAGCCTTCATACAATATTTCCATGTGTGAAACGTCTTCACAGCATGGATATACATTTAGCAAATAATCAAAGCTTGACGCAGATAAATATGGCCCAGCAAGACTCTGTCATCACCGAAACTTTCAATAAAGAGAAAGCCAGGCTACGGAATTTCATCCGCAAAAGCGTACCGAATGCCGGTGATGCAGATGATATTTTGCAGGATGTGTTCTATGAGTTTGTTTCAGCCTATCGTTTGCCAGAGCCACTAGAGCAAGTCGGTGCATGGTTATACCGCGTGGCAAGAAACCGCATTATTGACCGCTTTAGAAAGCAAAAGCAGGAAGTCTCGCTAGAGCAAAACGATGATGACGATGCGCTATGGCTGGAATCAATACTTTCCATTGAAACCGAAACTCCGGCATCCATTTACGAAAGAAAAATGCTGGTTGAGTACATATTAGCCGCGCTCAATCAGCTACCAAGCGAACAGCGTGATGTATTTATCGCGCATGAGTTGGATGGCAAAAGCTTTAAACAAATTGCCGCAGAAACCGGTGTGGCTATCAACACCTTATTAGCAAGAAAAAGGTATGCAGTGACTTTTCTACGAGAGCAACTGCAAACCAGTGACTAATCATATTAATGTCTGAATTATTGGAGAAATACATGAGAAATTGTAAAAGTAAATGTGCTGCATTTGCAGCGTTAGCCGTCGTCTGCATCGCCGCATTATCTTATGTGGTCATGCTGTTGTGGAACCACGTCGTGGTTTCATTAGCCGATGGCATCCATGTGATTGATTACTGCCACGCAGTCGGGTTGTTGATTCTGAGCAGGATTCTTTTTGGTGGGTTCAGAGGTCGTCATGGGCATCATCATAGACACTGCGGTGGTGAAGCCATGAGCGCAGATGAGCAAGAGAAAGTGCGTTGTGGTTTATTCAGCCGCTTTAAATCCAAACGAGATGTTGAGTCATAACCGCAGCCTAAGAGTGTAAGCCTGATGAAAACGGCTGCTAGTCATAGCCGCCGTTTTTTTATTTAATCAAACTAACTCGTTATAGTACCCGTTTGTTTGATCTGGCTTGCAAGGTGGTCAATAAATGCACGCACCACTGGCGGCAGCCCGCGGCGGGTCGTGAATACGATGTGCAAAATGCCCAGGGTGGTTTTCCATTCCGGAAAAACCCTGACCAATTTACCGTTTTCCAAATCCTGTTTGCATGTGTGGTCAGGCAATAATGCTACGCCAATCCCTGCAATGGCTGCTTCTCTCACGGTTGCAAAATCCACACAGCTCAATACGGGGTCATGCCAGACCGATTGGGTGCCCAATGACGCATGATGGAATTGCCATTCTAGGGAGTGATTCTGATCTGACGTTGCAAGCGTCGGTGCTGCTGAGAGATTACTTAGGCTGGATTGATCCATCTTACTCGCTAACGTTGGCGAAGCGACCAGAATGCGTTCGGAGTGACCTAATGTCCTCATCACCAATGAGCCATCGGTATCCAACACAGTCCGCACCCGGATAGCGATATCAATTCTGTCCTCGATCAGGTTCACAGGATTATCCCCAGCCACCAGTTGCAATCTGGCTTGAGGAAAGGCAAGTAGAAATGACGAAAAAATAGGGGAGAGTGTTTCATACAATCCCAGTGGGCAGCTGCATCGCACCAGCCCCTTGGGTTCACTGAGCGATTCCGAGACGATAGAGTCGGCTTGCTCCACATCCAGCATAATCACTTTGCAACGCTCATAAAACGACTGCCCGATTTCTGTCACGCGAAATCGCCTGGTCGATCGCTCAATTAAACGCACGCCGAGTCTTTCTTCCAGTAGGCCAATTCTTCTACTGATAGTGGATTTAGGAATACGCACGCGCTGACTGGCAGCGGCAAAACTCCCGCCACTCACCACCTCAGCAAACAGAATGTAATCATTGATATCACGCATATTGGCTCATTAATGGAACAATTAAACTAATAAAAGCAGTCTAGTGCATTTATTGGCTCACTGGCAATATTTCATCCATGCAGTAAACGTTCATTTCATTACTTAAGGAGAAATATCATGTCAGCAACATTTGAAAATAAAGTCGTCGTCGTTACTGGTGGTACTAGCGGTATTGGTCTTGCCACAGCTAAACATTTTGCAAACCAGGGTGCGAATGTCTATATCACAGGCCGTAGACAAGCCGAATTAGAGGCCGCCATCAAAACCATAGGCGGTAAGGTAAAAGGCGTTCAGGCCGATATTTCCAAACTGGCCGATATTGATAAACTTTATGATGCTGTCCAGCAGAATCACTCTCAAATCGACGTGATCTACGCCAACGCAGGTGGCGGGAATATGTTGCCATTAGGCGCCATTACTGAGGATCACTATGAGGATATTTTTGGCCGCAATGTCAAAGGTGTGATCTTCACAGTGCAAAAAGCATTGCCCTTACTTAAAGACGGCGCGTCCATTGTATTAACTGGTTCAACCACCAGCGTCAAAGGCACCGCCGCATTTAGTATTTACAGCGCATCCAAAGCGGCCATTCGCAACCTGGCACGTAGCTGGATTTTAGACCTCAAAGACCGCGGTATTCGTGTCAATGTCGTCAGCCCAGGCCCAATCAAAACCCCAGGCTTGGTAGAACTGGCGGGAAATGATCCGGCCCAGCAACAAGGCCTGCTGGATTATTTAGGCGCTCAAGTGCCTATGGGGAGGGTAGGCAACCCTGCTGAAGTCGCGAAAGCCGTGGCATTCCTTTCATCGCCAGATGCCAGCTTCATTAACGGGATTGAGTTTTTTGTGGATGGTGGCCAGGCGCAGATTTAACATAGCCGAGAAATAAAGGCCCTCGTTGAGAGGGCTTTTTCTCATCTAAATCCGCGTAATCACAGTCCATCTCTGTCATGAAATTCTGCACGGATAAATGCAAACCCTTCTTTTTGCGTATTAATGTAGCCAATCCCAGGATACGGCAAGTGTGGGGCTGCAATCATGGCGTTACTTTTTGCTAATTGCGTGAATTGAGCCAAGCGTTGTTTTGCGGCGCAAGGTTGGTCAACATCGTAAGTAATGGTGATGTCAGGGTGAGGAAACTGCACCGCTTCCACATGCACGGAATCGCCGATGAATGTAATCGACTGGCCCTGGCTTTCCAGCCGGTAGTAGTAATGTCCTGGCGTATGGCCCGGCGTGGGGTAAGCATTAAAATCAGCAAGAATTTTTTGTGCGCCACTTAATGGTTTTACGTGGCCCAACGCCACATATGGCTGCATCGCAGTTTGCGCCTGCTGGAAATAGGCTTTGCCATAGCCATTCACCCCGTTTTGATTTTTAGTATCCAGAAAAAAGTCTATATCGGCTTTACCCACATAAATATTCGCATTGGGGAAAACCGCTTTGCCCTCATGCACCAGCCCGCCCGTGTGATCGGTATGGATATGGGTAATCAATATGTCAGAAATATCTTCAGGCTTCACGCCTAACTTGTTTAAACGCTCACTAAACTTGCCGCCAAACCCCTTGCCAAAAAAATCGCCCGCGCCCGTATCCACCAGGATTAATTTCTTGCCGGTGTTGATTAAAAATACATTTATCGATGCCTCAACCGGGTTATGCAAATGCACCTGGTTCAGCAAGCCATCCACCGTTTGCTGGGGCGCGCCTTTTAGCAATACATGTAAGTCTTGTGGCACCGTACCATCTGAAATCACTGTAATTTCATACGTACCTAATTTGAATGTGTAGTAACCAGATTCCGCATGATATTTAACCACTGAAGCCGTTGGTAATTCAGCCCCGGCAACAGAAGTGTTGGCATAAGCCAGGCACTGTAACAATAAGCCAATGGCTAAAAC
>DATMSK010000070.1:0-17780 GCA_035565395.1 Methylophilus sp.
CGCTTTGGTATCCCGGGCATGCCGGGTGGGCCTGGGCAGGATGGTGGCCAGGACTATAAAACGCAATCACTGGGCTCCGGTTTTATTATCAGTGCAGATGGATATATTCTGACGAATGCGCATGTAGTGAATGAGGCTGATGAAGTCCTGGTGAAGCTGTATGACAAACGTGAATTCAAGGCGAAAATTATCGGTGCCGACAAGCGCACGGATGTCGCTTTAATCAAAATTGAGGCGTCTGGCTTACCCAAGGTCACCATTGGTGACCCGAATGCACTCAAGGTGGGGGAGTGGGTGGCTGCGATTGGTTCGCCATTTGGTCTTGAAAATACGATGACTGCAGGGATTGTCAGTGCCAAGGGACGCGCCTTGCCACAGGAAAACTATGTGCCTTTTATCCAAACGGATGTGGCCATTAATCCGGGTAATTCAGGTGGGCCATTGTTCAACCTGCGCGGTGAGGTCGTTGGTGTGAACTCACAGATTTACAGTAAAAGTGGCGGTTCCATGGGGCTGTCTTTCAGTATCCCGATTGATGTCGCTATTGATATTTCCAACCAATTAAAAACCAATGGGCATATTGCCCGCGGTTGGCTGGGGATTGGTATCCAAGAGGTGACTAAAGACTTGGCGGAGTCGTTCGGCTTGAAGCAGACCAGTGGTGCACTGATTGCTGGTGTAGAAAAAAACAGCCCGGCAGACAAAGGTGGCCTGGAAGCGGGCGATATTATCCTTAAGTTTGATGGTAAGCCAATTGTGACTTCCAGTGATTTGCCTCGCGTTGTTGCAGCGACCAAGCCCGGTAAGGTTGTGCCGGTTGAAATTGTGCGCAAAGGGGCAAACAAGACTCTTCAGTTAGGCGTAGGTGAAATGCCTAGCGAACAGGGTGAGGTGCCTGCTGCGAATAAAGAGCCAGCGAAACCAGAGGCCAATAGGATAGGTCTGACCTTGCGTGAATTAACGCCGCAACAGAAGAAAAAACTCAATGGCAAGAATGGCTTGTTGGTGATTGAAAGTAGCGGTGCAGCAGCGCAAGCAGGGATACGTCGTGGTGATGTGATCCTGGGTTTGAACAATAACGAAAGTCAGAGTGTTGATTTGTTTAACAAGCAGATTAATGCGGTCGCTGCGGGTAAGACGGTTGCGGTGTTGGTGCAGCGTGGTGAAAATACGTTATACGTTCCGATCAAAATCAAGTAACTGTATTGTGTGGTGATGGTTGCAAAAAGGCAGGTTTACCTGCCTTTTTGCAAGGAAATGTAGGTTGCCCACGTGATTGTCAATGGAAAATAAATCACTGATATTCATACATTTGCTGTAAAATGCAACCGATTTGAAAGGCGCTTCAAGCGCCTTTCTTGCTTGTAATTAACGCATAACAGAACATGAAAAATATTCGTAATTTTTCGATTATTGCCCACATTGACCATGGCAAATCGACACTGGCAGACCGCATTATCCAATTGTGTGGTGGCCTGGAGGCGCGTGAGATGGAAGCGCAGGTGTTGGATAGCATGGATATTGAACGTGAGCGTGGCATTACCATCAAAGCGCAAACAGCCGCATTGCAATACAAAGCCAATAATGGCGAAACCTACTTCCTCAACCTGATTGATACCCCCGGCCACGTGGACTTTAGTTATGAAGTCAGCCGGTCACTGTCTGCCTGTGAAGGTGCATTGTTAGTGGTCGATGCCTCACAAGGAGTTGAAGCGCAAAGTGTGGCCAACTGTTACACCGCGATTGATCTGGGTGTTGAAGTGACTCCCGTCTTGAACAAGATTGACTTGCCTTCCGCTGACCCGGCGCGTGTATCGCAAGAGATTGAAGACGTTATCGGGGTCGATGCGACTGATGCCGTGCGTTGTTCAGCCAAAACCGGTGAAGGCGTGCGTGATGTGCTGGAAGAAGTTGTCGCCAAGGTGCCGCCCCCCACTGGCGATGCCGCTGCCCCGCTCAAAGCGCTGGTGATTGACGCCTGGTTTGATAACTATGTTGGCGTGGTCATGCTGGTGCGCGTGGTTGATGGCGTATTGCGTGCCAAAGAAAAAATCCGCCTGATGGCGACAGGCGCTGAATACCTGTGTGAGCAGGTGGGTGTGTTTACGCCTAAATCCTTGCAGCGCCCACAGTTGAGCGCCGGCGAAGTCGGCTTCATTATTGCCGGGATCAAAGAGTTGGCCGCGGCCAAGGTCGGTGATACGGTCACTTTGGCAGGTAAACCAGCGGCAGAGCCTTTGCCAGGCTTCAAGGAAGTGAAGCCGCAGGTGTTTGCGGGCCTGTATCCGGTCGAGTCCAACCAGTTTGAAGCTTTGCGTACCGCACTGGAAAAACTGCGTTTAAATGACTCCAGCTTGCAGTTTGAGCCAGAGAACTCATCTGCACTGGGTTTTGGTTTCCGTTGTGGTTTCCTGGGTCTGTTGCATATGGAAATCGTACAAGAGCGCCTGGAGCGCGAGTACGATATGGACCTGATTACGACTGCACCAACCGTGATTTATGAGCTGCTGCTCAAGAGCGGTGATGTGGTGCAGATCGAAAACCCATCGCGCCTGCCTGAGCCTTCTCGGATTGAAGAGATCCGTGAGCCTATGATTGTCGTCAACTTGTTGATGCCTCAGGATTATGTGGGGCCGGTGATGACGTTGTGCAACAACAAGCGTGGCGTACAACGCAATATGCAGTATATGGGACGTCAGGTCATGCTCAGTTATGAGATGCCGCTGAATGAAGTGGTGCTCGACTTCTTTGATAAGCTTAAATCCGTGTCACGCGGTTATGCATCCATGGATTATGAGTTCCTGGAGTTCCGTGCGGCAGACTTGGTCAAGCTGGATATCATGGTCAACGGCGAACGGGTGGATGCATTGAGCTTGATCGTGCATCGTGCCAATAGTGTTTACCGTGGCCGCGAGCTGGTCGCAAAAATGCGTGAGCTGATTCCGCGCCAGATGTTTGATATCGCCATTCAAGCCTCGATAGGGGCTAACATCATTGCGCGTGAAACCGTAAAAGCCATGCGTAAAAACGTGCTGGCCAAGTGTTACGGTGGCGATATTACACGTAAGCGCAAGTTGCTGGAAAAACAAAAAGAAGGTAAAAAGCGTATGAAGCAGGTCGGTAATGTGGAGATTCCACAAGAAGCCTTCCTGGCTATCTTGCGAGTTGAAGATAAATAAAAAACGGGAACACCCGCTCTTTACAGGAAGCAAGCATGTATTTCGCAATTTTTATGTTGGTCATTTTACTGGTGTCTGGTGCCATCTGGCTGTTGGACATTCTGGTGCTACGCAAACAACGCCAGGCTGGCGCGCTGGGCGATGTGCCTGATCCATGGTACGTGGAGTATAGTAAAAGCTTCTTCCCGGTGATATTGCTGGTCTTCATGGTGCGCTCTTTTGTGGTCGAGCCTTTCAAGATTCCTTCTGGCTCCATGATGCCAACCTTGCTGGCTGGGGATTACATCCTGGTCAATAAATTTACCTATGGCCTGCGCGTACCTATTCTCAATAATGTGTTTTACCCCGTGAGCCTGCCAAAACGTGGCGATGTCTTTGTATTTCATTATCCGCCTGATACCTCAATTGACTATATCAAGCGTGTGGTCGGTTTGCCGGGCGACAAAATCCAGTACCGTGACAAGCAACTGACCATTAACGGTAAGGTCATCAACCTGGACTTCGTGCAACCATATCAATATGCGCTCAATGTCAATGATGAGTCTGGGAATGCGCGTGCAGTGGATGTGACGGCGTCACGCCTGAGCGAGCAATTAGGGGATGTCAAACATGACGTACTGATTCATGACATCATGAACCAGTACGGCCCCGGGAGCTTGGGTGACCGCTTGATGCAGGGCGAAACCATTACTGTGCCAGAAGGTGAGTATTTCGCCATGGGCGATAACCGGGACAACAGCTCAGACAGTCGTGTCTGGGGCTTTGTGGCAGAAAAACACCTGGTGGGTAAAGCATTTTTTATCTGGTTCAACTTTGACCAATGGCGCCGTATCGGGCAAAGTATCGGTTAATGCACGGTTAGCGCCGTGTTCCTGGGCATCCTTTTGAGGGCTAGCATATGAAATTCTCAAAGACTTCTACCCAACACGGTATTGGCTTGATCGGCTTTTTGCTGGTATTAACGGCGTTTGGCATATTGGGTATGGTCGCGTTAAAAGCGCTGCCATCCTATATGGAATTTTTCTCTATTCAGTCTACCGTCAACCGCATCGCGCATGATCCCATGCTGCAAAATGACAGTGATATCCGCAAGTCGTTTGACCGCCAGATGGAAGTGGACAGCATTCACGAAGTGACGGGACGCGATTTGGAAATCAGTGGTGGCGTGGTTGCCATGCGCTACCAGAAAAAGGTGCCACTGACCGACGCAATGACGCTGCTGATTGATTTTGACGCAACCAGCAAACCATAGTGATGCAGGCTTGACGATAACGTAATGAATGCACTCCCGGTATTACAAACCAGAATCAGCTACCAGTTTGCGCAGTTAGAACTGTTGCAACAAGCACTTACACACCGCAGCTTCTCTGCGAGTAATAATGAACGGTTGGAATTTCTGGGCGATAGCGTGCTCAATTTCATTATCGCTCACCTGTTGTTTAATTTATTCCCAAATTTGCCTGAAGGCGATTTAAGCCGTTTACGCGCCAAGTTGGTCAAAGAATCCAGTTTGGCCGAAATCGCAACAGATTTGCATTTGGGCGATGCGCTCAAATTGGGTGAGGGCGAACTGAAAAGTGCAGGCTGGCGGCGTCCTTCCATTTTGGCCGATGCACTTGAGGCAATTGTAGGTGCAGTGTACCTGGACGGTGGCTTTGATGCGGCACAGCAAGTGGTTGCCTTATTGTATCGCGACAAGCTCAGCACCATAGATCCCAAAGCCATCGACAAAGACGCCAAATCACAGTTGCAGGAATACCTGCAAAGTAAAAAAATGGAGTTACCTGAATATCAGGTGGTGTCCATAGAGGGGGAGGCACATGCGCAGACCTTTACCGTGCAATGTTTTATTAAAAAGCTCAAACTGACTACCACCGGCGTGGGCACTAGCCGCCGTGTGGCCGAGCAACAAGCGGCCAAATTGGCCATGGACAATATTCAATCATGACAGAACTTACCCCCGCTGCAGACGATTTCCGTTGTGGCACCGTCGCTATCGTTGGCCGTCCCAATGTCGGCAAGTCGACCTTGCTTAACCATATTTTGGGCATGAAGCTGGCGATCACTTCGCGTAAAGCACAGACCACGCGTCACCGTTTGCTAGGGATACATACCACGGAAGACACGCAGTTTCTGTTTGTCGATACGCCTGGATTCCAGCAAAAGCATCTCAATGCCTTAAACAAGTCGTTGAACAAAACCGTCACCCAGGTGCTGACTGAAGTGGATGTCGTGTTATTCGTGATCGAGCCCATGAAGCTGGGCGAGGCAGACGAACTGGTGCTGAAATTGTTGCCTAAAAACAAACCGGTCTTGCTGGTTGTGAACAAGGCTGATTTGATGGGTGACAAAGGCAATTTGCTGCCTTTGATCCAGGACTTTGACCTGCTGTTTGATTTCGCCGGCATTATCCCGGTCAGTGCTAAAAAGAATCTTTACCTGGATGAGTTATTGGCTGCTGTACGCGAGCACTTGCCGCAGCAGCCAGCCATTTACGCTGAAGATGAGCTGACTGACAAAAACGAACGCTTCCTGGCAGCTGAATTGGTGCGTGAAAAAGTCTTCCGCTTGCTTGGAGATGAAGTGCCTTATTCAGTCACGGTAGAAATTGAAAAGTTTGAGACGGTCAAAAATCTGCGCCGTATTTTTGCGGCCATTATTGTTGATAAAGATAGCCAGAAACCGATGATTATTGGCAAGGGTGGAGAGAAACTCAAGCAGATTTCCACTGAAGCGCGCCAAGACATGGAAAAATTGTTCGGTTCCAAGGTATACCTCGAAACCTGGGTTAAGGTGAAAGGTGGCTGGGCAGATGATGCGCGTGCGCTAAAAAGCCTGGGCCTCTAATAAGCCTAACGCTACTGGCATCACATATGGCAGTGCACTCTCCTGACTCTGGTAGCCATAAACAGTCCCTGCAACCAGTTTTTATTCTTCATACTTACCCTTTTAAAGAAACCAGCCTGGTCGTTGAAATGTTCAGCCGCGACCTGGGCCGTATTGCGGCAGTGGCAAAGGGCGCACGACGGCCTTTGTCTGCGATGCGAGGCATCTTGCAGTCTTTTCAGCAGCTGGCTGGCACCTGGTCAGGCAAGAATGAACTCAAAACCCTGCATGGCCTGGAGTGGATGACAGGGCTGACATTGCTAAGGGGCGACGCGCTCATGTGCGGGTTTTACATGAACGAGCTACTATTGCGCCTGCTGCCGCGGGATGATGCCCATACCCAGTTATTCGAGTATTACGCGCAAACCATACAGCTACTTTCGACCCTGCAGCAAGATGCTGGTAGTGGTCAGCTGGCCGAGATGATGCGCCGGTTTGAACTCAAGATGTTGCAGGAACTAGGCTATGCTGTGCCACTGACACATGATGAACATGGCGAAGTGATACATGCGGATGAAATGTACCGCTTTGAAGCTGATTATGGCGCATGCGCACCGTCTGCCACTAAAAATGGATTGCTGGTGCAGGGCGCAACCTTGCTTGAAATGGCTCGCGGTAATTACAGTAGCGCCACCACACAGTCACAAAGCAAACAGCTCATGCGTTACCTTCTACAGCACTACCTGGGTGAAAAACCTTTGCATACACGGCAGTTGCTGGTCGATTTACAAAACTTCTGATCGTGACCGCCTGGAAGGGCATAACGATGCCAGGGCGATTCCGTTTATAATGAAGCCAAAGAAAGTCTGTGGCTGATAAATCGAAAGTAACTATGTTAAAACTAGGCGTCAATATTGATCACGTGGCGACCATTCGCCAGGCGCGTGGCACCAGATATCCAAGTGTGGTGCAGGCCGCATTGCGTGCCGAGCAGTCGGGTGCAGATAGCATAACCCTGCATTTGCGCGAAGACCGTCGCCATATGCAGGATGCTGATATTTTTGCCTTGCGGCCCTTGCTGCAAACCAAAATGAATCTGGAATGTGCGGTGACCAGCGAGATGATAGATATTGCCATCCAGGTCAATCCGCAAGATGTCTGTCTGGTGCCAGAGCGGCGTGAAGAGCGTACGACCGAGGGCGGGCTGGATGTGCTGACACATTACGCCAAAGTTGAGCATGCAGTGAAAAAGCTGTCTGATCAAGGCATACGCGTGTCTCTGTTTATTGCGCCTGACCTGGCGCAGATTGATGCTGCCGCCAAAATGGGTGCGCCTGTGATTGAAATCCATACGGGCACCTTTGCCGATGCTGAGACAGAAAAGCAACAGCAAGAGGAACTGGAAAAAATTCAGGTGGCATTGCAGCACGCGAAAGCTGCGGACCTGGTCGTCAATGCCGGTCACGGATTGCATTATCACAATGTGCACCATATCGCGCGATTGCCTGGATTTGAGGAGCTTAATATCGGTCATGCGATTGTGGCGCATGCCTTATTTGTGGGGTGGGATAGTGCAGTGCGTGAGATGAAAGCACTCATGAAAGAATTTTCACCAAGATGATGCAGTCGCTTAATCATTTGGAGTCTCAATGATTTACGGTATTGGCACAGATATCGTCGAGGTCGAACGGATCCAGTCTTCACTCGACCAATTCGGTGATGCCTTTGCCAAGCGTATCCTGGCAGATTCAGAATGGACCGATTACCAAGCCAGCCAATTGAAGGCACGGTTCCTGGCCAAGCGCTTTGCCGCCAAAGAGGCATTTGCCAAAGCCATTGGGACGGGTATCCGTGGAGACGTCAGTTTTCATAATATCGCCGTCACGCATGATGCTCTGGGGCGGCCTTTACTGCAATTATCTGCCACCTTACAAGGCTTTCTTAAGCAACATCATATTTACCAGTCCCATATTAGTATCAGTGATGAAAAAAATCTGGCGCTGGCTTATGTGGTGCTGGAGACAACTAAAAGCGCATGAGTAGTGATCAGTTCATGGATGTCTCACGCCGTTTTTCCGGCGTCCGTCGTCTGTATGGCGAGCAAGGCCTGGCTAGTTTGCAAAAAGCCCATGTGCTGGTGATCGGCATCGGTGGTGTAGGGTCATGGACTGTGGAGGCACTGGCGCGCAATGCAGTCGGCAAATTAACACTGGTTGATCTGGATAATATTGCGGAATCAAACGTCAATCGCCAGATTCATGCGCTGGAAGACAACCTTGGTAAAGCTAAAGTCACCGCCATGCGTGAGCGAATTACAGCGATTAATCCGCAGTGTGACGTGGTTGAAGTTGAAGATTTCGTCACGCCGGATAATTTGTCAAAAATGCTGGCGGACTCACCGGATATCGTGGTCGACTGCATGGATGACACAAAAGCCAAAATTGCCCTTGCCGCCCATTGCAAGCAGCATAAACTGCCATTGGTCATGGTAGGCAGTGCGGGTGGTAAGCTGGATGCGACACTTTTACGCCTGGCGGATTTGTCACAGGTACAAGGCGACCGCATGCTGGCAAAGGTACGCAACCAGTTGCGCCGTGACCACGGGTTTCCCAAGGCGTCTGATCACAAGAAGTCAGCCAGATTCGGCATCATGGCTGTGTACTCGGATGAGCCAGTTGAACGACCTGAAGAAGCCTGTGAGGTGCCGCAGTCGGGGCTCACAGGCCTCAATTGCGCGGGATATGGCTCCAGTATTTGTGTCACCGCCAGCGCAGGATTCATCGCGGCGCAACAGGCCATCGCGCAGTTATTGGCGGCAGAATAACGCCAACTTTTTTCAAAAAACATTTTTATTGCATTCATTTCTGCCATCATAAGGTTGAACAATGTCGTCAGTATGGCGTCTACCTTAAAAAGGTCAGGCTTCACGTGACTTTGTCTCTGCAGGTAAATACAGCCATTTTCAGCCTGTGATCATGATTTTAAGTCATTGCCATATCAGATAGAGTAATGACATAAAGCCCAAGTTTGCTTCATCCATCAAAGGTATTGCCATGCAATTGGACGTGTTTTTAAAGAAGGTTTCTATCAATCATGCCTTGAACGTGCTGATCTGGCATATTGCCGAAGCGGGCATTGAGATTGCGGCACTGGTGAAGCAGGGAGCATTGGAAGGGGTTACCGAAAAAATGACCACTACCAATGTCCAGGGGGAAACCCAGATGCAACTGGATATCCGTAGTCACGAGATTGCAGTGGCCCAGTTGCGGACATCGGCTGTCGTGGCTGCAGTATTGTCTGAAGAAGAGGATGATCCTGTGTTGTTTGAAACGCTGGATGCGCCTTTTCTGGTCAGCATGGATCCTTTGGATGGTTCTTCCAATTTAGCGATTAATGGCGTGGTCGGCAGTATCTTCTCGGTATTGCCCAATACGGGCGTGGCAACCCTGGGCGAGCAGGCTTTTTTACAACCGGGTCAGGATCAGCGGGCAGCCGCGTATATCATGTACGGGCCAGCGACTTTGCTGGTATTGACGATTGGCCAAGGCACGCATGTGTTTACATTGGACCACAGCAACCAGGTGTTTGTATTGACGCAGCAAACCGTCAATATTCCTGAGGAGACCTCAGAATTTGCCATCAACGCCAGTAATCAGCGCTATTGGCAACCTGGCGTGCAGCGGTATATTGCAGAATGTCTGCAAGGTGCCGAAGGACCGCGTGCGCGTGACTTTAATATGCGCTGGTGTGCCAGTATGGTGATGGATGTGCATCGTATTTTAACGCGTGGCGGTGTGTTCCTGTACCCCCGCGATAGCAAACAACCCGTGAAGGCCGGCCGCTTAAGGCTGTTATATGAAGCCAATCCCATGAGCCTGTTAGTAACGCAGGCCGGCGGGGAAAGTATAGACGGGCTGGAGGATGTTCTGGCGATACGACCTAGCGCCTGCCATCAGCGCGTACCGGTGCTGCTGGGCTCAAAGCAGGAAATTCAGCGCTTGCGGGAATATCATCAGTCAACCCTTTAGCATCAGCAAGCCTTACCTTAGAAGGAGTGTTACATGGCATTGATCTCGCTCAGGCAATTACTCGACCACGCCGCGGAAAATAGTTATGGTTATCCGGCATTCAATATCAATAATATGGAGCAGATACTCTCCATCATGAAGGCCGCAGACGAAGTGGATAGTGCGGTGATTTTGCAGGCGTCAGCCGGGGCAAGAGGCTACGCCGGGGAGTCATTCCTGCGCAAGATGGTAGAAGCTGCCATTGAGCAATATCCGCATATCCCCGTGTGTATGCACCAGGATCATGGGACCTCACCCAAGATTTGCCAGATGGCGATCCGTAGCGGGTTTTCCAGTGTGATGATGGATGGCTCTTTAAAAGAGGATCATAAAACGCCTGCCACTTACGAGTACAACGTCGATGTCACGCGCCGTGTCGTCGAGTTTGCACATGCGGTGGGGGTTTCGGTAGAAGGTGAGCTTGGTGTGCTCGGCTCACTGGAAACCGGCATGGCTGGTGAAGAGGATGGTGTGGGTGCAGAAGGTAAACTGGATGAATCGCAATTGTTAACCGACCCGGATGAAGCAGCCGCTTTTGTAGAGGCGACCAAGGTCGATGCCCTGGCGATTGCGATTGGTACCAGTCATGGCGCGTATAAATTTACCCGTCCGCCTTCAGATGATACGCTGTCGATTGAACGTATCCGTGAAATTCATGCCAAAATTCCTAACACGCATCTGGTGATGCATGGCTCTTCCAGCGTGCCGCAGTCCCTGCTGGAACAAATCCGGCACTATGGCGGCAATATCAAGGAAACCTATGGCGTGCCGGTCTCTCAAATTGTGGAGGGCATTAAAAATGGGGTGCGTAAGGTCAATATTGATACCGATATCCGCCTGGCCATGACTGCTGCGATCCGTGCCCATCTGGCGCAGCATCCAGAGGATTTTGATCCGCGACAATATTTTAAAGAAGCGACCATTGCCGCGCAGCATTTATGTAAAGAACGCTTTGAGGCCTTTGGTAGTGCCGGACAAGCGAGTAAGATAAAGGTAGTCTCACTGGAAAAAATGGCCGCTATTTATTAAGCGCCAATTCATTACCATCTTAGACACAGCCTAAAACAACAATAATCGAGGGGGCATGAGTAAAGGAATTTCATCATGCGACAAAAGTTAGTCATTGGTAACTGGAAGTTGCACGGCGGTTTGCTTGAGAACCAGGGGTTGTTGAACCGCCTCAAGCAAGAATTGCACGACCTGCCAGGTGTGGATACTGCCGTGTGTTTACCTTACGTGTACCTGTTCCAGGCGCAATCCTTGCTGCAAGATTCCCAGATTGCCTGGGGCGCACAAAACGTCAGCCAGTTTACCGAAGGCGCGTTCACCTCCTGTATTTCGGCCAAAATGGTCGCCGAATTTGGCTGCACCTATACCATTATCGGGCACTCCGAGCGCCGGGCCCTTAAACTCGAAAGTAATCAGGTGGCGACCAAGCGCATGCTCAATGCGCTGCATGCAGGGTTGACGCCCATTTTTTGCGTGGGTGAAACCTTGGACGAGCGCGATGGCAATATGGCCGAACTCATCGTCCGTAACCAGATGCTGAATGTGGTCTATGGCCTGGATGATGAGGCGTTTGCGCTGGCCAAAAAATTTAATATGGTGATCGCCTATGAACCGGTATGGGCGATTGGCACAGGCGAGCATGCCAGCCCGGAGCAGGCGCAACGCATGCACGCCTTTATCCGCATGATGATCGCCGAACGTGACCGCGAGTTTGCCGAAAGCATCCGTATTGTTTACGGTGGCAGTATGGCGCCCCAAAACGCCGGTAGCTTACTCAGCATGCCGGATATTGATGGTGGTTTGCTGGGCCGTGCGGCCCTAGTTGCAGAAGATTTTGTCGAAATTTGCAGAATTGCTAACCGTTGCTACCTGCAAAAAACAGCGTTTAAGGAACCCTCGCCCGCCGTACCAGTCTTTGAGGCATGACATTCACATTCAAAGGCAATAAAAGCCGCTTGCCGGCAAAACCCTGTCAGCAATGCGGCCGACCCATGACATGGCGAAAGGCATGGGCCAACAATTGGGATCAGGTGAAGTATTGTTCTGAACGCTGTCGCCGAGCCTCTAAAATCATCGCAGCATGAGGCACCTCATTATCATCCTCGGCGACCAGCTCACGCTGGATAATCCGGCCTTGGAAGGGATCGATCCCAGCCAAGATCATATTGTGATGGCAGAAGTGATGGAAGAGTCCACTCATGTCTGGTCACACAAGCAGCGCACTACCCTCTTTCTCTCAGCCATGCGGCACTTTGCCGCACAATTGCAAGCGCAACACCTGCCGCTTACCTATCTCAAGCTGGATGACCACACCTATCCAGATTTGCCAGCTGTGTGGCATGCCATGCTACAAAAACATCGTCCTGCGGCCATCAAGGTCTGTGAGCCAGGTGACTATCGGGTCTGGCAGGATCTGCAAGCGGTTGCAAACCAGCATTCAACGCCTGTAGAGGTGCTGCAAGATACGCATTTTATGTGCAGCAGGGATCAGTTCCAGCGGTGGGCAGCCAAATACGGCCAGAAAAATAGCTCTTTACGCATGGAATTCTTTTACCGCGGCATGCGCAAAAAATACAACATCCTCATGGACGGGGATGCGCCCATGGGTGGTGACTGGAATTACGATCATGACAACCGCCAGCCTCTGGGTAAACACGGTCCACAAAACTTGGTGCCGCCACCGGTTTTTAAGCCGGATGCAGTGACACGAGAGGTGCAGGCGCTGGTTGAGGTGCGCTTTGCAGAGCATCCGGGCTCACTAGATGCCTTTTCCTGGCCGGTGACACGTGATGAGGCGCTCACTTTACTCGCACATTTTGTCGCAGAAAAGTTGCCACAGTTTGGCCCATATCAAGACGCAATGTGGCAAGACCAGCCATATTTATGGCATTCATTGCTGGCGTCTGCCATGAACCTCAAATTGCTCAATCCGAGAGAAGTCATTGCCGCTGCGGAACAGGCCTATCTTGCTGGGCAGGTGCCGCTCCTGTGTGCAGAAGGCTTTATCCGCCAGATATTGGGCTGGCGTGAATTTGTGCGTGGTGTATATTGGCTGGAGATGCCAGCACTCAAGGCGGCAAACTATTTCCAGCATCAAAGTGATCTGCCTGGATGGTTTTGGACAGGGGACACGCATATGCAATGTTTGTCGCAGTGTATCGGCCAGACTTTGCGCACAGGCTATGCCCATCATATCCAGCGCCTGATGGTCATAGGCTTGTTCTCTACCTTGGCTGAGTTGTCCCCGCAGCAAGTGTCTGACTGGTTTCTGGCGGTATATGTCGACGCAGTAGAGTGGGTGGAGTTGCCAAATGTCATCGGCATGGCCCTATATGCCAATGGTGGCCGCTTTACCAGCAAGCCGTACGTCGCCAGTGGGGCTTATATCCAGCGCATGAGCAATTATTGCAGTCGTTGCTGCTATGACCCCAAACAGAAAACTGGTGATCGCGCCTGTCCATTCACCACTTTGTACTGGGCGTTTTTGATAAAACATGAAGGCGCGCTGGCTGATAATCCGCGTACCCGCCTCATGGTGAAACATGTCGCGAATCTTTCAGCAGATGACCGCGCGGCAATTCAGGCCATGGCCGGGCAAAGATTACAGCAACTGGAGCAATTGTAATGCGTGCGTGTGCAATTTCACAAAACTGTCACAATAGACGCCAGTTCAGTCGATACAATAATCGCCATGAAAAATAACACGCCTGTCCTGCTTGATAGAGACCTCAGCATTCTCAGTTTTAACGCACGGGTATTGTCCCTGGCGCAACGAGAAGACTACCCGCTACTGGAACGCTTGCGCTTCTTATGTATCGTGTCCAATAACCTGGATGAGTTCTTTGAGGTGCGCATGCCACTGCAAATGGAGGCCTATCAGCAAGGCGTGACCAGCGGTCCGGTGACAGCAGCCAGTTGCGAACAGGTCGCCGAGATGGCGCATAGCCTGGTCGCGCAGCAATACCGTTTGTTTAATGATGCGCTGATGCCTGCTCTGGCCAAGGAAAATGTGCATCTTGTTTCTGGCGGCGTGCGCACCCCAGAACAAACGACTTGGGTAGCTAACTATTTCAAACGTGAAGTCCTGCCTTTTTTGATGCCGGTCTCGCTGGACCCGTCGCATCCTTTCCCACAGGTGGCAAATAAATCACTCAACTTTATTGTGCGGATTGCCGTCGACGGCGAGGAGAAGATTGCGATTGTACGGGCCCCGCGCGTAGTGCCGCGTGTGGTGCAATTACCTCCCTCTATCAGCAAGGGCGAGCAATGCTTCGTGTCGCTCACCAGTATTATCCGCGCCAACCTGGATGTGTTGTTTGAAGGCGCAAGCATCCTGCATTTCTCACAGTTCCGTGTGACACGTAACAGCGACCTGGAAGTCGATGAAGACGACGTGATCAACCTGCGTACCGCGTTGCGCGAAGAGCTGGCCCACCGCCAATATGGTGAGGCCGTGCGCCTGGAAGTTACACAAGAATGCGATGACACGCTGGCTGAGTTCCTGCTCAAGCAGTTCAATCTGCCAGCGTTGGCGCTCTACCGTGTCAATGGCCCGGTGAACTTGGGCCGCTTGATCCAGTTGCCGGATATGGCCAAAGGCGACCACCTCAAGTTTGTGCCTTTCCAGCCACATTGGCCGCAGCACATTAAAAAGAATATCTCCCTGCTGGCGCAGATGCGTGAAAAGGATTTGTTGATTCACCAGCCCTATGAAAGCTTTGAGGTCGTTATCCAGTTGCTGGAAGAAGCCGTCAAAGATGAGCAGGTGCTGGCCATCCGCATGACCATTTATCGTACCGGGGCTGATCCACGCATGTTGCGGTTACTGCAGGAAGCCGTCCGCCGTGGTAAGGAAGTGCTGGTGGTGGTGGAACTCAAGGCGCGTTTTGACGAAGAGGCCAACATTAACTGGGCCGAAGCGCTGGAATCTGTTGGCGCCCAGGTGGTTTATGGTGTGGTCGGATTGAAAACACATGCCAAGATGCTGCTGATCATGCGCCGTGAAGGCAAGGTCATTCACCGTTATGGCCATCTTTCCACGGGGAACTACAATCCCAAAACGACCCGGTTGTATACCGATTGGAGCATGCTCACTGCCGATGCCAACCTGACACGTGAAATGGAAGCGGTTTTCCGTCACTTGACCAGCGAGTTGCCTATCCCGGTCATGAAGCATTTACTGGTTGCACCATTTACTTTGCAAAGCAGCATGATCCGGCAGCTGGTCAAGGCGCAACGCATTGCCAAACAAGGTAAACCAGCCCGGGTGATTGCCAAAATGAACGCCTTAACCGACGTGCCTTTGGTCGCGGCTTTGATGAAAGCCGCCGCTGCGGGTGTTGAGATTGATCTGGTCGTCCGCGGCGCCTGCATTTTGCCGGTGGACTCGCCTGCAGTAAAAGGGCGTATCCGTGTACGTTCGATTGTCGGGCGCTTGCTGGAACATTCTCGCGTGTTTTACTTTGAGCTGGATGGCCAGGTGCAGATGTGGCTTTCGAGCGCAGACTGGATGAGCCGCAATATGATGCGCCGTGTAGAGCTGGCCTGGCCGATTAAAGACCCGGCGATGCAACAACGGATTTACCAGGAAAGTTTGCAGATTTATCTACAAGATAACAAGGATGCCTGGCAATTAGCTGAAAAAGGCCAATATATTCCTGTTGCCGAGCTGGAGCAGGACGCTGAGCCGGTGGCTTGCCAGTCACTATTGTTAAAACAGTATCACTCTATGTAATTTCTGTCATGCCTGTTAAAAATCTGATTTTATGGCGTCATGCCGAGGCAGAAGTGTTATTGCATGGGGCCTCAGACCTTGAGCGCGCGCTCACCAAGAAAGGCCACAAGCAAGCCAAACAGATGGCGGGCTGGCTCAAAAAATATTTGCCTAAACAAACTTATGTGCTGGTGAGTCCGTCGGTACGCACACGAGAAACTGTGGCTTATTGGGGAGAAGACTGGCAGGAAGATACCCGTTTGGCGCCAGAGCGACCTTTGGCACCTCTGTTGCAACTGTTGGATCAGAGTCCGTTTGAGTCTGTGATGTTGGTAGGGCACCAGCCCTGGATAGGCGAATTGGCCGCGCATGGCCTGGGGATGCCGGATGGGCAGATCAGTATCAAGAAAGGCGCTGTTTGGTGGTTGCGCTTGCCAAAGTCAGGGCCACCCTACAAGTTATATAGTGTGCAAAGCCCTGATTTGATCGAGTAATGTGCCAGCGCTAAACCTACCGGCGAGACGGCTGTTATTTCTTGGGGCGACCTGTTTTAATCGTAGGCACTGTCGCCATGGTTGCTTTTAAGGCTGCATCATCCATGGCGGATAGCAACTTCAAGCCTGCTCTTAACAGTTCGCTTTTCTTGGCAGGTTTGCCTAGGCCTTCGAGGCGTTTTTTCAACGTGGCAATCTGCGCATACTCTTCTTTAGGCATGGTGAAGCTGTCACGCTCCATTTTCACTTTGCTGGTTTTAGCTTTATCTGTTGCCGTAGCTGTTTTATTGACCACCTTGATGGCTGGTGCGGGAGCCACTTTTTTTGCCGCGACAGGTGGCTTCGCAGCTACTTTTGCGACCGGCGGTTTTGCGGCTACGGGCTTCGCTGACGCTGGTTTTTGCGCAGCAGGTTTGGCTACAACGGGTTTGGTTGGCGTGCTTGTTTTGACCGCGTTAGTTGCTGGCTTGTTGGCTGTTAAAGGTTTGGCTACCGGTTTGCTGGCCATGAATCTCTCCTGGATTGATGTTGTGAAAACAGTTTATACCGTTTTTTGTTGACGTCAATTGTCATAAAAATTTCATATTCTTGTGGTGTTATAGAGGTTGTTTTTCATGACAAAATTCAACACCTTCAATCAGGGAGTATGAGATGCGCAGGGTATTGGTGGCAAATACCAAAGGAGGCTGCGGCAAAACCACTCTGGCCACGAATCTTGCTGGCTATCTGGCACAACTGGGTCACAAAATAGTGTTGGAAGACATTGATAGGCAGCAATCCTCTGCAGCTTGGCTGGCACGCCGTCCACCACATGTGGCAACAGTCTTCAATGCCGAAGACCTGGGTAAATCAGCGTTGCAAAAGGCTGACTGGGTCATTGTTGATTCTCCTGGTGGTTTGCGCGACAAGAAAATCTCAGATGCCGTGACCGAGGCTGATTTGGTGTTAGTGCCCGTGGCGCCTTCTGCGTTTGATATTGGCGCCACGCAAGATTTTTTAGAGTTACTGGCTGAAGAGAAGGCCGTGCGCAAGCATAAAACTTTTGTTGGCCTGGTCGGCATGCGTGTCATGCCTCGCACGCGTTCAGCGGAGCGCCTGTTGGCATTTATGGATGAATCCGGTTTTGCCGTACTTTCCATGTTGCGCTCCTCACAAATTTATGTGACCGCTGCCGAAGAAGGCCTCAGTATTTTTGAATTGTCGAATACGTTAAAAGACGTCGACATTGCCCAGTGGAATCCGGTCACCGACTGGATTTTACAAAACAGTTAAATCAAGCCTGTTGCAACAGGTGGTAAGCAGAAAGTCAAAGGGAGTCCTATGAAAGACAAAGTGAATCCGGTATATCTGGAAAAAGTGAAACAATTAAGCTCGGATGAAGCCGAGCGTATTTTGTCACGCATGGGGGGTAAACTACCCAAACGGTTTATTAAAGAAAAACTGACCCAGGAAGAAGCCTTGGCTTTGCAGTTGGAAATTGAGGACGAGCAGT
>DATMSK010000071.1:0-3950 GCA_035565395.1 Methylophilus sp.
CTCCACAATCAGGCGCAAGGCTGGGCTTTGTACACGGCCAGCAGATAAACCGCGGCGGATTTTTTTCCACAATAAAGGGGATAAATTGAAACCGACCAGATAATCCAATGCGCGGCGGGCTTGTTGAGCATTGACCAAGTCCATGGAGATATCGCGTGGATGGTCAATCGCGTGTTTCACCGCGGTTTGCGTAATTTCGTTGAACTCTACGCGTTTGATCAGCTTGTTTTTGACCAGCTTCTTTTCCGCCAGGATTTCGGCAATATGCCACGAGATGGCTTCCCCTTCGCGGTCCGGGTCAGTTGCCAGGTAAATGCTGTCTGCACTCTTGACGGCTTTGGCGATGGCATCGACATGCTTGCTGTTGCGGTCGATGATGTCGTATTTCATGGCAAACTGCTGTGCCGGGTCTACCGCGCCGTTTTTCGGGATCAGGTCGCGTACATGCCCGTAAGAGGCCAAGACTTCAAAATCACCCCCCAAGTATTTCTTGAGGGTTTTGGCCTTGGAGGGAGATTCAACGATCAGCAGTTTTGACATTGCGCGGTCTGTGTAAGAGTTGGCTAGATAATAGCAAGCGTTTTAACGACTAGACAATATATCGGTGTGGAAAGTCTGTAATTAAAGCCTTTCCGCAGCAAAACATTGTGTTATTCCTCAGTTGTGACGGTCACCGGGAATGGTTTGCGCGCAAATTCAATGCGCTTGTCATCCTGCGTGGCAATGGTCAGCGCCATATCGTTTGCGGCAAATTTCTCATGGTCAAACATTGGGTCTTCGTCCTCCTCTTTTGCCTGACTCAAGTGTTTAAAGTCATACAGGTCAAAGTCGGCCAGATGCGAAGGTTCCACATTGCCGATGGCGCGGAAAATGTTATTGACCCGGCCCGGTTGTTCGCGTTCCCAGTTGTTCAGCATATCTTTAACTTTTTGGCGTTGCAGATTTTCCTGGCTGCCGCACAAGTCGCATGGAATGATGGGGAACTGCATGCCGCGGGCATAAGAGGCAATGTCCTTTTCGGCACAGTAGGCGAGTGGACGGATCACCATGAATTCACCGCGGTTGGTCGCCAGCTTGGGTGGCATGGCTTTCATTTTTGCGCCGTAAAACATATTCAGGAACAAGGTTTGTACGATATCGTCACGGTGGTGGCCCAAGGCAATCTTGTTCGCTCCGAGTTGCTGCGCAGTCGTATAGATAATGCCACGGCGCAAGCGGGAGCACAGGCTGCAAGTGGTTTTACCTTCAGGAATCTTTTCTTTCACGATCGAATACGTATCCGCCTCGACAATGCGGTATTCCACACCTAGCTTATCCAGGTAAGCGGGCAAAACATCTGCCGGGAAGCCAGGTTGTTTCTGGTCCAAGTTCATGGCGATCAATTTAAAATTGATTGGGGCACGCTCTTGCAAGGCCAGTAAGATCATCAGCATGGCATGGCTATCCTTGCCGCCGCTCATGCACACCAGCACGGTGTCGCCGTCTTCAATCATGTTGTAATCGCCAATAGCTTTTCCAGTCGCGCTAATCAACTGGTTGCGCAATTTCAGGAAGTTTTGGCTGACGTCGTCTGGGTAGTGTTTGATCTTCATAGCCGCGCATTATAGCGGAAAGCAAGCTAAAGTCACGCTAAGTCTTTGATTATTCAAATTGATTTTATTCCAGCAATGTCACGTCGGCATCGCAGACCGTATCTGCGGCAATCCAGCGCCTGAACAGGCGACTGGCCGAGTTGTTTAATCGCCCGGGTAGCCAGCGTAGAAACCGAGCGGGCTGGCTGACCATGCCGCACAGGTAACGTTGTTCTTCGGCGTTCCAGAGCAAAGCTTTGCAAGGTGTCTGATGTGGCCAGAGTAATGCCAAACTCACTGGGCAGGGCTCTGCTGCAGAACATATGCCGCAGCCGTTACATGTTGTGCCCAGCGGTGGCTTTTGTGGGGCGAGTGCGTGTATGGTGATGATTTGCGAACGGGTTTTCATCACCTGAATGTTCGTTTTATAAACTCAGGTTGCGGCCACCATCCACCGCCAGCACATGGCCGGTAATGAATGGGGCATCGTAAATCAGGAATTTCACTGCTTTTGCAATATCCGCTGGTTCTCCGGTGCGCTTGAGTAGTGTTTGATTGACCACTTGCTGACGGTAACCTTCATCAAACTCCTGGTTGTCATCCGGCCATAACACCGGTCCTGGTGCCACGGCGTTCACCCTGACTTCTGGGGCCAGTTCTTGTGCCAGTGATTTGGTCAGGCTGACCAAGCCAGCCTTGGCGGCGCTGTACACAATGTAGTGTTTTTTAGGGCGTTCAATATGCATGTCAGTGATGTTGACGATGCAACCCTGGCTGGCTCGCAAGGCGGATGCGGCGGCTTGGCTTAGAAACAAAGGGGCTTTCAAGTTGCTACCCATCAGCTCTTCCCATTGATCTGCATTGATCTGGCCGAGTTCGGTGGGGTAGTAGCTGGATGCATTGTTGACCAAGGCATCCAAGCGGCCAAATTGTTGTAGTGCAGACGCGATCAATTGGGGCAAGGCAGCTGTTTCGAGCAGGTTAGCTTGTGCTGTGGCTACACTATCGGCGCGCGCCTGGTTTAACTCAGCTTGCAAAGTCTGCGCATCAGTAGCGCTGGTATGGTAGTGCAAGAGGATATTCGCACCTTGGCGATGGAGTTCACGCGTGATGGCGGCACCGACGCGTTTGGCCCCGCCGGTGATCAGCACAACTTTAGATACTGAATGGGAATTCACGATGCTCTCTTTATTCTGGACTGCTCACATTATAATGGCTGAATGACTATCCAACCGAATTCTTCCCGCTTGCCAGCACTGGATGCCGCGGCACAACAACACTGCGAGAAACTGCTCGCGCATATTCAACAGCGCATACAGCAGCAAAATGGCTGGATATCGTTTGCCGAGTATATGCAGATGGCTTTGTATACCCCGCACCTTGGATATTACAGCGGCGAAGCTAATAAGTTCGGGCGCGGTGGCGATTTTGTCACTGCGCCTGAAATTTCCCCTTTGTTTGCGCAGGCCTTGGCCAACCAGGTGGCGCAGGTGCTGGATCAGGTATCCGGTGATGTCCTTGAGTTGGGTGCTGGTACCGGCAGGCTGGCGGCCGGGTTATTGTTGAGGCTAGACGAGTTGGGGCAATTGCCGCAGCACTATTATATTCTTGAGGTCAGTGCTAACTTGCGGCAGCGGCAGCAAGAATATTTGCAAAGCATCTTGCCCGCTGATTTGTTTTCTCGTATGCAATGGCTAGATACGCTGCCAGAGACCTTGGCGGGCGTTGTTGTTGGTAATGAGGTGTTGGATGCCATTCCTGTGCACGTGCTGGAATGGCGGGCCGGGCAGTGGTGGGAGCGAGGTGTCGGGTTCGACCAGCAACTGGTATGGCAAACACGACCTTTGCAAGATTTGTCGCTAGTCGCACACATTGATACGCGACTTCTGCCAGAGGGCTATATCACTGAAGTGTGCCCGGCAGCACAAGGGCTGATTGCCAGTCTGGCTAACATGTTGACGCGTGGCCTGGTACTAATGCCTGATTATGGGTTTGCAGCAAGTGAGTACTACCATCCACAGCGCATGCAGGGGACATTGATGTGTCATTACCAGCATTATGCACATGATGATCCATTGATTTACCCCGGTCTGCAGGATATTACTGCACATGTGGACTTCACCGCGATGGCTGAAGCCGCATTGGCACATGGGCTGGATTGTGCAGGGTATACCAACCAGGCGCAGTTCTTAATCAACTGCGGTATTTTGCAATTGCTGCAACAGGTGCCGCCAGAGGAGAGTGCGCGCTATTTGCCGATGGTGGCGGCAGTGCAAAAATTGCTATCTCCCGCGGAGATGGGGGAGTTGTTTAAGGTGCTGGCATTGAGTAAGGGGTTAACGTTGCCGTTGGTTGGATTTTTGCAGGGAGATAAGCGGC
>DATMSK010000072.1:0-5273 GCA_035565395.1 Methylophilus sp.
TAAGGGAAACTTATCATCAAGCAGTAAAGCCTCACTTCAGCGTGCGACTTTATAACTGTACCGCTAGATGTTATCCAGCTTAAAAGGATCGGAAACCTGCTGGTCAGTTTCGAGTGGATTTTCGGCATAAGATAGATCATCGCCAATATCGATATCAATCTCGTTCTGGCCTTCCCAGCGCTCCAGCCAGATCGAAAAGTCTTTTTCCGGCATCGGCTTGCCAATAAAGTAACCCTGGCCTTCGTTGCATCCCAACCTGGCCAGCTGGTTTAGAACATATTCGTTTTCTATGCCTTCGGCCACGACGATGAGTCCTAGGTTATGCGCTAGGTCTATGGTGGATTTCACAATGCTGGCATCACCACTATTCTTATCCATGAACATGACAAATGAGCGGTCGATTTTAAGCTCCTGCACAGGCAATTGGCGCAAATAGGCCAGCGATGAATAACCGGTACCAAAGTCGTCAATGGCCAGATGCAAGCCCATAGCTGCCAGTTTTTTCACAACCACTTCTGCACGCTCTGGATCCTGCATCAAGCTACCTTCGGTGATTTCAAGTTTGAGCGCTTTTGCATCCAGCCCATGTGAGGACAAAAGATGTGCGATCTGGTCCGGCAATTCCATATTATTCAGATCGCGTGTAGACAAATTCACCGCCAGCGAGATGCGCAGTCCCTGTCTTTTAAAATCAGCCAACACCTGGCAGGCACGCAACAACATCCAGTTGGTAATGTCACCAATCACGCCGGTTTGTTCGGCAAACGGGATGAACTGATCCGGGAAAATCATGCCTTTTTCTGGATGCACCCAACGGATAAGCGCTTCGCCACCTACAGCCCGGCGTGTAGTAATATCAATTTTAGGCTGGATATACAGTAACAGTTGATCCTGTACGATGGCCTGCTTCAAATCAGAAATCAGGGTCAAGGTTTCTGACTGGTCAATTTCCAACGCCGTGTTGTAGACAATCCAAGGCGATTTTTTGCTTCGCGATTCATGCAATGCCGTTTCAGCATGGTTAAGCAAGGCCTCTTCATCCAAACCATGGTCAGGATATAAAGCGATGCCGATACCGGTACGTACATCAATGGCCTGCCCCTGAACATTCACAGGGTGTTCAAATACCTGCTGGACTTTGTTGGCATATTGCGTGGCCTTGGCCTGGTCTGTGTGCTGTAACAGCACGGCAAATTCATCGGCATCAAGTCGTGCCACCATATCCTGCTCACCAAGGCAGTTTTGTTTGAGCACCTGGCCGACATGGCGCAACAAATCGTCACCAAAATCACGGCCCAAGGTTTTGTTAATTGGTTTGAACCGATGGATATTGATGACAATCACACTCAACTTTTGCTGGCTATTTGCATGTGCAACTATCGCCTGGTGTACCCCCTGGTTAAATGCCAGCCGGTTCGATAAACCGGTTAATTCATCATTGAACGCCAGGCGCTGGATACGCAAAGAACGCTGTAGCACCGCTTCGCGCATATCGTTCATCGCTTTAGCAAGAGAACCAACCTCGTCCGTACTATTTACCTGGATCTCGGTTTCATAATCACCCATGGCCATTTTGTCAGCATCCTTGACCAAAGCAGCAATAGGCTCCGTCGTTTTACGTGACACATACCAGATCAGTACAGTAAAAATTAGCACGCCCACAAAGGTCAGGAAAATCATCACCTTGAACAGAATGTTTAAGTCTTGCGTAAAAGGTGCCACCGACCCTTGCAAGACAACCAATAACGCCTCATCGCGCGTTTCATGCAGCGCTCTTATTTTCAAATGATAGGTTTGGTCATTCAACTCAACACTGTGCAAGGTGAGGCGTTGCCGATAGAGATCGGCCACCGATTTAAGTAGCAAATTGGATAGAGGTTTGCTGGCGGTGCTGCTCACCAGTTGCCAATCCTGTGCATGGTTTTTTTGCACAAAGGTGACATCCAGGTGCGTGAGCTGCTTGATCTGGCTGGCAAGCTGACTATCGACGGCAAAGCCCATCACAATCCAGCCTATGGTTTCCGGCGCCTTTACCGGTACCGTAATCAGCTGGTATGGCTTGCCATCCACAATATCAAACTTGAGTGTACCCGCATTTGCTTGAGTAATCGCTTGCTTGGCATCCTCTCTCGCTTGGGCGGAGTTCAGCATGGCTTGTGCATCTGAAGTCCCAACCACCATGTTCTCATCACTGCTAATGTAAAACGCGATTTGTGCGCGAATACGCCCCTGGTAGCTTTCAAGCGCGGACTCTATGGTTTCTGCATCGTTGGTGGCAACCGCTTCCCTGAAAGCAAAATCAGCCGCCAGCACCTGGGTGGCCTGTTTCAGGCTTTGCGTATTGTGTTGTAACAAACTGACGAACACACGCTGGCCCACATCAATCTGGTCTTCAGCGAGTGTATTGGCATGTTTGACCAGGGCATATTTAAGTGGGATAAGCCCTGCCAATTGAATAGCCACCACCACTGTCAGAAACGTGAAAGCGATGCGTGAGCGAATATGTTTGAACTTGATCATGCAGTGTACTGATTATGGGATGGGAATCTTGACCTCGGTCATCCCCTCTATGGTTATTTTTTGCTCTACGCCTGGTTTGTTTTGGCCAGGCAACCAAGCCTGGTAACTGTATTGGCCATCATTTAACTTAAGCGTGGCCTTGCCTTTGTCATCAGTTTTGGCAAAAAATGGCGTATCCACGACATAGATGTACCCTACCATAGAATCGTGAATGTTGCATCCCAGCGTGACCACCCCTGCCTGATCAAATAAGACAGGATCGGTCGGAATCCCTGAATACAGTTTTAACTCGAATTTTTTGGCCGGAGAGAAAGAATATACATGGTGCCTGACCGAGTCCTCATTAGGGAAATTGATTTTCGTCCCCGTTTGTACAATCGTCACCTTGGGGTTAAACATTTTATTCTTTTGTACGATTTTACCAGTGGCGCCCGTATTCACCGCAGGCGTTTTGCTGTCATAAAAAGCCACTACCGCGTCTGTTACAGGCTTTCCACCCGCATCGGTCACCAGCACACTCACTTCGCCCGCCAGCGTTTGGTTGCTAAAGATTGCAAAAAACAATCCGATTAACCACCACATAAAACGTGTTCTACATGCCATACCAATTTCCTTAACTGCGCTTTAATTTGTCACCACATCCCGCTTCATGGGCGCCAGGATTTTTAATAGTTCGTTTTTTTCCCGGGTGCCAACACCATTCACATCCAGGCGCTCACGCAATACATCTACCATCCACTCGAATTCGGCGGTCGTGATATGCAAGTCAGCATGTGACTTCTGCATGGTTTCACCTTCATACACACAATCGCCACCAGTTTTCACGCACAGAAAATTCGTCAGGCTTTCTTTCAGGGTTTTCATTTTCACCCCGTCAAAAGAACGGCTGGTTTTCGGGTCCTTGCTGACAATATCCAGTGTCTGGTTAGAGATTCTCGTCAGCATCGGCAAACCACCGATACGCTGGTACAAACTGGCCTCTGGCTTTGGTTGCATCATGCAGCCCAGGCACAGCAATGACACAACAATGATGACATCAAAACGCATTACATACTCCATACTGTGGGTCGACTATCACATATTACGATATTGGCTATTTATATAACCATCAATGAAATCGGTGATTTAGCCTCTGCTCATCCAATTGTTCTTATCGCGCAAATGAAACAATACGATAAGAAATCTGGAGCAGAATACTTATGCAATCTCTTACATTCCTTTTTTCCCGTGTCATGGCGGCATTCATCGTATTTATCATGCCCATGCTGGCTCATGCTGGTGACAGGCTTTTAGCGACTGGCGGCGTCACACAAATTGAAGGTTCTGCAGGCGGTGGCCTGATGCCTTGGGCAGTCATTAGCGGGTACGGCACCGATAAACAAATTGGTGGCTCACTGTTTTATACCCATGCTGAAACCAAGGGCGACTTTAAACTTGATACCACTGGTGTTGCTGTCGGATTGTTCAATCGTTTGGAAGTCAGCGCGAGCCAGGCACGCTTTGGCCTGGGCGATACGGTGCCCGGCGCGCATATCCGGCTGAATACACTAGGTGTGAAAGTGCGCCTGTTCGGGGATGCCGTTTACGAGCAGGACAGCTGGTTGCCACAAGTATCCGTTGGCGCACAATACAAATATAACGAAGACTTCAACTTTGTACCAAAAGCATTGGGTGCCAAAGACCGCAGTGGTGTGGATTATTACGTGGCGGCCAGCAAGTTATTGCTGGGTGCACTCAATGGTTATAACATATTGCTCAATGCCAATTTGCAGGCTACCAAGGCTAACCAGTTTGGTCTGTTAGGATTTGGTGGCGACAAGCGTGACAGCTATCGTATTTACCCAGCCGTGTCTGCAGCCGTGATGCTGTCAGACAATTGGCTGGTGGGCAGCGAGTTACGCTACAAACCGGACAACTTGTCCGTGTACGAAGAAAACAATGCTCACGATATTTTCATGACCTGGTTTCCACACCGCAACGTCTCTTTGACGGGTGCCTATATCGACCTTGGCCGGATTGCCAACAAGGATAACCAAACCGGCTGGTATTTGTCAGGGCAGATTAATTACTAATTGCCTTTACGCACTAGATGGCGAGTCCACAAGCCGCTTGCAATGATTTGTCCAGTTGCTTGAAATCTCCACCATTGCCGGTCGCAAAGGCATAAGGATTGGTCATCAGGTAGCGATTGTATTTCACCTGTCTTGCCGAGTATTTTTCTGCCAGCCCATGGCTGTAGCAAGCGCATGCCTTTTCACTGTCATCCGCCCGGAATTGTTGCTGGCAGCTCGCTTGAGCCGATTGCAGCTCTGCCTGCGTCCAGGGTGTTTTGGCAGCTTGCCCGCCGCTGGTCCTGGCTTGTGTCAGCAGGGCATACATCAGTTCAACACTGGCCCGCAGCTTTCCCAATGGTGCAGTTTGTAAAATCTCCTGGTGCTTGGGCTGCAACGTTGCCGGATCCACTGCAAAATCTGCCTCTACACTCCCTTGTTCGGGTATCTGGTAGCCCTGCGCAGCCAGCATGATCTGTTTGGCTGGTTCGGCCTGCAACAAGGCTTGTGCTTCGGCGATATCTGATGCTGGTAAGGTTAATTGCCAATGTGCCTGGCAAGCATCGGCGGCTTTTAAAGTCATCTGCCCCTGAATCAAGTGGTCAGACACGGCATCCGCAAAGGCCGGCGGAATGCGCTGCAATAAATATTGCATCTCCTTGTCTGCCAGTGCATTTAAAGATGATTGGTCCAGGCAAGCTG
>DATMSK010000073.1:0-12105 GCA_035565395.1 Methylophilus sp.
CACCAGCTTCAAACAATTGATCAGCTTTCGGCTTGTTATCGGACAGCGCCTGATATAAAGATTTCTCAGCAGCCTCTTGCAGCAACGCTGTCTTCACTTCTGCCTTCACTTCGCCTTCGACCTTTTTCAAAATGTTGGACACACGCTTGTTAGCTGCGGCCAATGCGGGTGCTTCTGCTAGTTTGGCAAAAGCTTTTACGGCACCTAAGCGGCGAGGAATTTCAAATAAATATTCGTTATTTAAAGCAACGACTGCCTCAACTTCTTGTGTTGTGTAACCTTGATCTTTTAAGCTAATAGTTAATCTGTCATTAATAAATTCGAAAAGAGAAGACTTATCGAGAATCCTACCGGACCTCAATGATCTAGTATTTTCACCTCTTTGGGCTTTATCAGCTAACTCCGCGTCCTTAGCGCTATACCAAATTTCATCATCGTTATGCACTTTGGATGCAATATCAAATAATTGACCTAAAGGTAAGTTTAGTTCTGACTCAATAATTAATCTTATGATTCCAATTGCTTGCCTTCTCAAACCAAAAGGATCTTTGTCGCCCGTGGGTTTTTCACCTATGCTAAATAATCCAACCAGCGTCTCCAATTTATCTGCCAAGGCCACCACCACACCGACCTGGCTGCGTGGTAAATCATCACCGGCAAAGCGTGGGCGGTAATGGTCTTCAATAGCATAGGCCACATCATCGGCCAAGCCTTCATGCTGGGCATAGTAACGGCCCATAATGCCTTGCAGCTCCGGGAACTCACCGACCATGTCAGTCAGCAGGTCGACTTTGGATAAGCGTGCAGCTTGCACCACTTTAGCCACGAAGCCATCTCCACCGATTTGCTGAGCAATGGCAGAAGCAATCGCCACCACACGCTCATTACGCTCACCTTGTGAACCCAGCTTGTTGTGGTAAACCACTTTAGCCAAGCCAGCCAAACGGCTTTCCAGCGACTTTTTACGGTCCTGGTCAAAGAAGAATTTGGCATCCGCCAAGCGTGGGCGCACCACACGCTCGTTACCGCCAATGACCTTGCTGGCATCAGCCGGATTGATGTTAGAGACAATCAAAAATTTATTGGTCAACTTACCGTTCGCATCCAACAGCGGGAAGTATTTCTGGTTGGCCTTCATGGTCAGGATCAGGCACTCTTGCGGCACAGCCAGGAACTCTTCTTCAAACTGGCCCAGCAAGACATTCGGGCGTTCCACCAGCGCGGTCACTTCATCCAGCAACGCCTCATCTTCAATCGGCTTCAGGCCTTGCTTGTCGGCGGCAGCTTGCAGTTGTTTCACAATCTCGGCACGACGCGCATCAAACCCGGCAATCACGGCACCCTCTTCCGCCAGCTGCTGCGCATAGGTGTCTGCAGAAGTAATCGTGACCACTGGATTTTTTGCTTCAAAGCGGTGGCCATGCGTCGTATTTCCAGCCGTTAAACCCAGCGTTGAAACAGGCACAATTTCATGACCATGCAAGGCCACCAGACCATGGGCCGGACGCACAAAGTTGACGCTTTCCCAGCCATCATTGATCTGGTAAGTCATCACTTTAGGAATAGGCAGTTTTGCCAAGGTTTCGTCCAAAGCTTTCTGCAAGCCTTCTTGTAGCGTGGCACCTGCTTGCGTGGCATCCAGAAACAGGATATCGGCTTTACCATCATTCTCTTTGCGCAGCTTGGCCACCGCGGACTCATCTTCGCCTAAAGCCTGCAGTTTTTTCAGCAAGGCTGGTGTCGCATTGCCGTTGGCATCCAGCGCTACTGTGGCCGGCATCAGCTTTTGCGCAACTTGTTTATCGGCGGCTTTTGCTGACACTCCGGTAATATGCGCAGCCAGGCGACGCGGGGAAGCAAAGGTAGTCACCGCGCTGCCATCCATCAACAGGCCCGAAGCCTTCAGGCTCTCAGCCAGTACGCCACTGAAAGATTCACCCAGTTTTTTTAATACCTTGGGTGGCAGTTCTTCTACAAATAATTCAACTAACAGGTTGCGGGTACTCATGCGGCGGCTTTCTTGTTTTGTTCTGCTTGTTCGCTCTCAATCTTGGCGATGACTTCATCTGCCCAGGCTTTTGGTGCCATCGGGAAGCCCAGTCGGGCGCGGCTATCCAGGTAGCTAGCCGCGACAGCACGGGCCAAGTTGCGGATACGGCCTATGTAAGCCGCACGTTCCGTCACCGAAATCGCGCCACGCGCATCCAGCAGGTTAAAGGTATGCGCGGCTTTCAGCACTTGTTCATACGCAGGTAAAGCGAGCTTCACTTCCATCAGGTGCTTGGCCTGTTTTTCGTGCGCATTAAAGGCAGTGAACAGGAAATCTGCATCAGAATGCTCAAAGTTATAGGTCGATTGTTCCACCTCATTTTGGTGGAACACATCGCCGTATTTCACGCCTGGTGAATACTCCAGGTCATAGACGTTTTCCACGCCTTGCAGGTACATGGCCAGACGCTCCAGACCGTAGGTAATTTCACCGGTAATCGGTTTGCAGTTAATGCCGCCCACTTGCTGGAAGTAAGTGAATTGTGTGACTTCCATGCCATTCAGCCAGACTTCCCAGCCCAGGCCCCAGGCACCCAAAGTCGGGTTTTCCCAGTCATCCTCAACAAAACGGATATCGTTTTCTTTCAGGTTAAAGCCGAGGGCTTCCAACGAACCCAAATAGAGCTCCAGAATATTGGCCGGTGCAGGTTTCAGCACCACCTGGTATTGGTAATAATGTTGTAACCGGTTTGGGTTTTCACCATAACGGCCGTCTTTGGGGCGACGGCTGGGCTGCACATAAGCGGCTTTCCAGGGCTCAGGGCCCAATGCACGTAAAAAGGTTGCGGTGTGGCTGGTCCCTGCACCCACTTCCATATCGTAAGGTTGCAACAAAGTGCAGCCTTGTTTGTCCCAGTATTCCTGAAGCTTTAAAATAATTTGTTGAAAGGTCAGCACCATCGCGCCTGATCCGATTGATTGTAAAACGAATATTTTACCTGATTCAGTCAGGGTTAAGCAATCGCATTACAGTACCGTTAGAAGAGTTAGATGGTTTTTTTACGGTTTTTTGCGATTGTGACTTCACGGAAACTCTGATAGATTAGGCGCATGAAATACTACCGCACATGGGTATTGTTGCTGACGCTTTGGTTTGCCTTGCTGCAAACCATCGCGCCGCTGATGCACGCCCATGCCGCAGGCGATACTGCCGCTGACGATGGCCCGCACATGCACATGGTCGATATTCCAGCGTTGCATGCCGATACAGCCGAGACGACCAAGCATCCGTTCCACTGGCATGTGCATTCCAATAAATCACATGGCCAAATCATCGGTCTAGGCCAAGCAATCAGTGAAAACAATACCTGGTTATCTTTAATCGACGCCTATGCCAATCTGTGGCTAACCGCTTTACTGCCCAGTTTTTTCCTACTGTCATTATGCCTGTTACCCCTTTTCAGTCAGTTTGAACGGCAGAAAAACGACAGCTCACACCAACGCCCACCCCTCACGCGCCACAGCCCACGTGGCCCACCACTCGCCTGAACATTGACTCGTTGCGTCGGTTGGCATTAGCCAACCGCTTGCCTGTTTTGTTCAGGAGTATGTATGTTTCAATTAAGCAAGGGAGCGTGTCGCTCCCTGTTAATCACATGGTGCATATGGCTGATGCTTGGCCATGCAGTTGTTGCCTTGGCCGAAAGCCCGGGGCCCATTGACAGCGACCATATCGACACGGTTTCCACTAACCCGCATTTGACCTTGCACGACGTATTGCAGCAAGTGGTTGCCATTCATCCGCAACAATCTTTGCTGGCGGCGCACCAACAGATGGTGCAGGCCCGCAAAGTCATGGCCAACAGCTGGTTGCCTCAAGCTCCCTCGGTGGGTTTTTCCCACCAGAGTGATGCGTTCCTTAGTCATCGTGACGAGCGCGAGTGGCAAGCACAAGTACAAATCCCGATCTGGTTGCCCGGACAGCGCCAGGCACGTGACGAGGTAGCCACACTGGCGGATAACAGCCTGTTACAAGACCGTGCCGGCTTGCAGCAACTGGCGGCAGATCTGCTACGCAATGCAGTATGGGACATAGCCTTGCGCCGTAATGACATCAACCTGATGGAGAATCGTCGCAACACGCTGCGCAGCATTGGCGAGGATGTACAAAAACGTTTCAAGGCGGGTGAAATTGCCAGGATGGACGTGATGCAATCGCAGCAGGAAACCATACAGGCCGAACGGCAACTGGTCCTGGCAACCGCAGAGTTAATGCATGCGCAGTTTCGCTACCAGCAATTGACCGGACTAAAGGAAATGCCGGCCAGGTTAGAGGAACCGTTGTCCACACGGGAAACCTATACCGACTCTGCATTTTGGCAAGCCGCAATTGCACGTGTCAGGCTTGCTGAAGGTCAACGTAACCTGACCATGATTGAGCATCGCCAGAATCCTCAATTGACGATCAACACCCGTACCATGCAAGGCGGGTTTGACAGCCAGTTTAACGGTAGCATGGGTGTCGCAATCAACATCCCACTGCAAAGCGAGGTCACGCGCGCGCCACAGCTCGCCAATGCCGAACAAAATATCGGGGATGCCAAAAGCCAACTTGAAACATTGCAGCGCACACTTGAAACGGCACTACACGAAGCCGAGCACAACCTCCATGTCAGCCGCCAGGAACTCTCACTGATTGAGCAGCAACAGGCTATCGCCAGTGAAAATGCCACGCTCGCCCGCAAAGCCTACCGTTTAGGTGAATTAGACCTCAATCAATTATTACGCCTGCAACTGCTGGCCTTTGAAGCAGAGCGCAGCTTAAGTAGCCAGCAGTTACAAGTGCAATGGAACATTGCCAAATATAACCAGGCCGTAGGAGTCCTCCCATGAAAAGAATGCTATGTTTAACCCTCTCCACCTGCCTGTCCCTAAACACCCTGGCAGCAACACTTTTACCCTTGTCACCGGCACAACTGAAACAGATGCAAGTGCAATGGGGCCATTTGCGGGCAGAGCAAAGCGGACTATCCGCCAGCTACCCGGCTGAAGTGGTATTGCCGTCAACACAAACGCGTGTGGTGACAGCGCCGCAAGGCGGATTGATTACACGTTTAAGCGTAAGTATGGGCGATACTGTCAAACAGGGCCAAGTCATCGGCCAGCTCAGCAGCCCGGACCTGGTGGTCTTGCAAAGTGGCTTTCTACAAAGCGACACCCAGGCCCGCTTGCACGAACAAGCGCTGAAACGCGACCAGGAGCTATTCAAAGACGGCATTATTTCCCAACGCCGCATGCAGGAAACACAAAGTGCTTACGAAACCAGCCAGGCGCTCATGCATGAACGCAAACAAACCCTGAAACTGGCGGGCATGAGTGATGCTCAAGTCCAGCAGCTTTCGCAAAAACGCAATATGCAAAACGGTGTGGCGATCATCGCCCCCATCAGCGGACAAATCATGGAACAGCAACAGCAAGTCGGCGCACGTGTCGATATGTCCATGCCTATCTACACCATCAGCAATCCCAAACCCCTGTGGCTGATGATACAGATGCCGATTGCGCAAGCGCAGCAACTGAGCCCGGGCGCAATGGTTCGTTTACCCAAGCAGAACCTGACGGCCAAGGTGGATACTGTGTTACGGCAGTTGAATAAAAACAACCAAACCACCCAGGTCAGGGCTTCGATTAGCGAAGGTGCAGAACAGCTGTCAGTTGGGCAAGTGGTCGATGTGGCACTGGTTGAGCACACGGCGCAAGGTAGTTTTAGCCTACCCAGAACAGCCGTCGCCCGACAAGGAGAGCAAGCAGTAATCTTTGTGCAGCAAGCAAAAGGCGTCGCCGTCACCCCGGTAAAAGTAGTGCTTGAACAAGATCAGCAGTTAACCGTGCAAGGGTCACTGAATGGTAACGAGATGATTGCCGTTCAGGGCGTCGCTGCATTGAAAGGCCATTGGCTTGGCCTGGGTGGGGAGTAGACCATGTTAGATTGGCTGATTAAAACTTCGCTCAAGCAACGACTGCTGATCTGCGTGTTTGCCATCGGTCTGCTATTTGCAGGCTGGACGGCTTATCAAACCATCCCGATTGATGCCTTCCCCGATGTATCGTCTACCCAGGTCAAGATCATCATCAAGTCGCCGGGGATGACACCGGAAGAAGTAGAAGCAAGAATTACCGCACCGATTGAAGTCGAGATGCTGGGCATCCCCAAACAAACGAGTTTACGCGCAGTGGCTAAATACGCGCTGACCGATATCACCATAGACTTTGAGGATGGGACGGATATTTACTGGGCGCGCCAGCAAGTCACCGAGCGGCTGAACAATGCCTGGCCCAACTTGCCTACCGAGATTTCCGGCGGCATTGCCCCGATGACAACGCCGCTGGGCGAAATGTTTATGTTTACCATTGAGTCCGACACACTCAGCCTGCAGGAAAAACGCACCTTGCTAGACTGGGTGATCCGGCCGCGCTTGCGCACGGTGCCGGGCGTGGCGGATGTCAATGCCTTGGGCGGCCTGGTACGCAGCTTTGAAATCGTTCCCGATAACGCCAAGCTGCAAGCACGCGGCCTGGCCTTAAGCACTCTGCAACAAGCCATCAGCGAAAATAACCGTAACGATGGTGCCGGCCGCCTTAAGGATGGCGAAGAGTCTTTATTAGTACGCGCAGAGGGCGCTTTCAAAACCCTGGACGATGTGCGCAATACCGTACTCAAAGGCCAACAAGGCAATCCGGTGCGTATCGCAGATGTGGCAGAAGTACGCATTGGCGAACTCACGCGTTATGGCGCGGTGACCCGAAATGGCCAGGGTGAAACGGTAGAAGGCCTGGTGCTGGGATTGCGCGGTGCCAATGCACGCCAGGTGGTGGATGGCGTACGTGCCAAGCTGGACGAAATCGCGCCAACTTTACCCAAAGGCGTCAATATTCATGTGTTTTATGACCGTGGCAACCTAGTCGAACATGCTGTGCACACTGTGAATAAGGCCCTGATGGAAGCGGTGGTACTGGTCTTGATTTTACTGGTGCTATTTTTAGGTAACCTGCGTGCAGCACTCACTGTGGCCTGCGCCTTGCCGCTGGCCATGCTCG
Organism: Methylophilus sp.; assembly: GCA_035565395.1. GTDB lineage: Bacteria > Pseudomonadota > Gammaproteobacteria > Burkholderiales > Methylophilaceae > Methylophilus. The sequence goes on from DATMSK010000073.1 coordinate 7,087, forward strand.
CGACCTTCTGGCTCATGCAGCAATACGGCATGTCCGCCAACCTGATGTCACTCGGTGGGCTCGCGATCGCGATCGGTATGTTGGTCGATTCCGCAGTGGTGGTGGTAGAAAATATTGTCGAGCATCTTGCACACTCGCAAGCCTCACAAGCGCAAGACAAATTGAGCGTCATACTCGCCGCCATGCGCGAAGTCAGCGTACCAGTGACAGCGGGCATTGTGATTATCATCACCGTATTTTTGCCCTTACTTTCCTTGCAAGGTCTGGAAGGCAAACTGTTTGCGCCTGTCGCCCTCAGCATCATGTTCGCCCTGGGTTCCTCATTAATTTTATCGCTCACCATCATTCCGGTGCTGGCCTCGTTCCTGATCCGCGACCATGCGACTGAAGACCCTTGGCTGATTCGCCACCTTAATCGCTGGTACTCGCGCACGCTCAGCACCGCGATGCAACACAAACGGGCCGTGCTGCTGGCCGCGATGAGCCTGCTGGTGCTCACCGCGATTGTTTATCCACTCATAGGCAAAACATTTATGCCAACCATGGATGAAGGCGACATTATTATCGGCACCGAGAAGCTGCCATCGATCGCCTTGCCACAAAGCATCGCTACCGATGGTCACCTACAAAAAACATTGCTGCAACAGGTGCCAGAGCTGCAAGGCGTATATTCCAGGGCAGGTTCGGACGAACTTGGCCTGGACCCGATGGGCGTTAACCAGACGGATAATTTTCTAGCACTCAAGCCTCGTGATCAATGGCAGGTACCGGACAAAGCCACGCTGATCGAAAAGCTACGTCAAGTCATGCACGGCATTCCAGGCCTCGATTACAACTTCACCCAACCCATCGAGATGCGCGTGAATGAGATGATTCTTGGTGTGCGCGGTGACCTGGCGCTCAAGATTTTTGGCAGCGACCTCAAGACACTGGATCAAAAAGCGCGGGAAATCATTAAAGTGCTGGAATCCATCCCTGGCAACCAGGATGTCTATACCCCGCAAAATAGTGGTGTGCAATATTTGCAAATCAAGATAGATCGTGTCGCGGCGGGCAGGTTAGGCCTTAACGTAGCCGACATCAATGCCCTGCTGCAAAGCCAGCTGGAAGGTAAGCTGCTAGGGATTGTGCTCGAAGGCAACCGCCGCACCCCTATCCTGCTGCGCGGCAACCAGATTGTACGTGAGTCTGCCTCAGACTTCAGTCAACTCATGCTGGCACTGCCGCAAGGCGGCACCGTCCCTCTCTCCAGCGTAGCCAACATCGTCCGCGAAGAAGGTCCGGTTAAGATAGACCGCGAGCGCGGCAACCGCATGGTCGTCGTCACCGCCAATGTCAAAGGCCGCGACCTGGTCAGCTTTGTTGAAGAAGCCAAACAAAAAGTGGCACAACAAGTGAAGTTGCCCGAAGGCTACTGGCTAAAATGGGGAGGACAATTCGAAAACCAGCAACGGGCCGCAGCACGCCTGAGCATCGTCATCCCGATAGCGATTGCACTGATTGCCCTGCTGCTATTCATGACCTTTGGCTCCCTCCCCAAAGCACTTCTGATACTGGCCAACATCCCATTCGCCATGATTGGTGGCGTCGTCGCATTGTGGCTGTCAGGTGAATACCTGTCAGTCCCGGCTTCAGTGGGCTTTATTGCCCTGTTAGGGATTGCAGTGCTGAATGGCGTCGTCATGGTTAGCCATTTTCAGCATTTGGCCGAGCAAGGGATGGCTGCCGAAAAAATTGCTTATGAAGGCGCCAGACGACGGCTGAGACCGGTCTTGATGACAGCCAGCATTACGGCGTTTGGCCTGGTTCCGCTGTTGTTTGCAACCGGTCCGGGGGCGGAGATACAACGCCCATTAGCAATTGTGGTGATTGGTGGGTTAATAACCGCGACGTTCTTAACGCTGTTTGTGTTGCCGATTTTATATCAGCATTTTTTCGGTAATGAAACATTAGAAAGCAATGTTTCTGAGTTTTGAGATAGTGCGATGATTAAGGCGTTCTTGTTGCCACTAGGCAATAAGAACGCCGCTTAAATGGGTACAGAATATTACGAGCGATAGTCCGCGTTAATCTTCACATAGTCATAAGAGAAATCACACGTCCATACCGTCGCATTTGCGTCACCACGGTTTAACACCACGCGCACCAAGATATCGCTTTCCTTCATCACGGCAGCACCTTGTTCTTCGACATAGCTCGCTGCGCGACCGCCTTTTTCTGCAACCAATACATCGCCCAGATACAATTGCATGGTATTCACATCCAGATCATTAATACCGGCATAGCCAATGGCGGCAAGGATACGGCCGAGATTAGGGTCTGAGGCAAAGAATGCGGTTTTAATCAGCGGCGAGTGGGCAATGGCGTAAGCCACTTTGCGGCACTCTTCTTCGTTTTTGCCTGCTTCCACCTGAATAGTCATGAATTTAGTCGCGCCCTCACCGTCGCGCACAATCGCTTGCGCCAGTTCAATCGCCACTTCTGTCAACGTGTCGCGCAAGATTGCAAAGTCCGCACTCTGTTCATTGATAAGTGCATTACCTGCCTGGCCAGTGGCCATCAGGATCAAGCTGTCGTTGGTACTGGTGTCGCCGTCAACGGTAATACAATTGAAGGATTTATTTACAGCGTGCTGGATGATGCTATCAAGCGCCGTCTGGCTGATCGCCGCATCTGTGGCAATATAGCCCAGCATGGTCGCCATATTTGGATGAATCATGCCCGAGCCTTTGCTGATGCCGGTAATCGTGATTGTTTTGCCATCAATGGTCAGTTGACGTGAAGTGCCTTTGGCCACGATATCCGTAGTCATAATGGCTTCCGCTGCGTTTAACCAGTTGTCTGGCTGCAAGTTGGCAACCGCTGGGGCAATGCCCGCCAGCAGCCTTTCCATCGGCAGCGTTTCAAGGATCACGCCTGTAGAAAAAGGTAACACTTGCTCGGGGCTGATGTTCAGTGCTTGTGCCACGCCTATGCAGCTGGCACGCGCATCGTCCAAGCCTTGCTGACCAGTGCCTGCATTGGCGCAGCCAGTGTTAACCAACAGGGCACGGATACCTTTACCGAGCTTCAAATGCTCTTTACACACCGTCACCGGTGCCGCACAAAACCGGTTCAAGGTGAATACGCCAGAAACACTGCTGCCTTCAGGCACAGTCATCACCAACACGTCCTTGCGGTTTGGTTTGCGGATATGTGCCTGGGCAAAACCCAGTTGTACGCCTTTGACGGGCAGTAGTGTTTCGGCAGCAGGGGCAGACAATTTGACGGGCATCCGTGTTCCTTCAATGTTTCAAAAGAATAATGTTGTTACGCAATCAGGCGCGACGCCAAGTCGTACCTTGCGGAGTATCTTCCAGAATAATGCCGGCATCCGCCAACGCTTTGCGGATGCGGTCAGCTTCGGCGTAGTTTTTGGCTGTTTTAGCCGCAATACGCGCTGCAATCAGGCGCTCGACGTCGAGCGCACTGTCGCTTTCACCTTGCATAAAACTCTCCGGGTCGCGTTGCAACAGGCCGATAATCGCAGCCAATTGTTTCAACAATGCGGCAGTGGCGGCGGATTTGTCTTTGTTTAGGTCGTTGGCGAGTTCAAACAAGACGGCGATGGCTTCTGGTGTATTGAAGTCGTCGTCCATGGCAGCCTTGAATTTGACGGCTTGCGGCAATGCCCAGTCGATGGCGCTATCAGCAACGTCTATGCCACGCAATGCGGTATACAGCCGCGTCAATGATGCTTTTGCATCATCCAGGTGCTTGTCCGAATAATTGAGCGGGCTGCGGTAGTGCGCGCGCAGGATAAAGAATCGCACCACTTCCGGGTCGTATTTTTCCAATACTTCACGAATGGTAAAGAAATTGCCCAGTGACTTGGACATTTTCTCATCATCGACGCGGATGAAGCCGTTATGCATCCAGTAGTTGGCCATGGTGCAACCATGGGTGGCCTCGGATTGTGCAATCTCGTTTTCATGATGCGGGAACTGGAGGTCCTGCCCGCCACCGTGAATGTCAAAGTGCTGTCCCAGATGTTCGGCACTCATCACCGAGCATTCAATATGCCAGCCAGGGCGACCATTGCCCCATGGCGATTCCCAATAAGGCTCACCAGGTTTGGCGGACTTCCATAGCACGAAGTCGAGCGGGTCCTGCTTATGGCCGTCGACATCCACACGTTCGCCGGCACGCAAATCATCCAGGCTTTTGCCTGAAAGCTTGCCGTAGTCGTTAAAGCTGCGGACCTTGTAAAACACGTCACCATTGTCTGCCTGATAAGCAAAACCTTTATTGATGAGCTGACTGATCATGTCCAGCATGCCCTGTACATGCTCGGTAGCACGTGGCTCAATGTCGGGACGAATAATACCGAGTTTGGCTGAATCTTCGTCCATGGCAGTAATGAAACGCTGCGTCAGGCTTTGGATACTTTCGTTGTTCTCGTTGGCACGTTTGATGATTTTGTCGTCAATGTCGGTAATATTACGCACATAAGTCACCTCGTAACCACTGGCACGAAACCAGCGCGCCACCATATCAAACACCACCATCACGCGCGCATGGCCAAGATGGCAAAAGTCATACACCGTCATGCCGCAGACATACATATTGACCTTTTTGTCTGTGATGGGCTTAAAGTCTTGCTTGCTACGGGAAAGGGTGTTGTATAGTTTTAACATGCTGGAGAAATATGGATGGATGAATACGTGACAAAATTAGCGGAAGTGTCGTAGTATTTAATTTAGGTTAAGCTCGAGGTGCTTGTATATTCTTAGTATCGGCGAGAGGTACCACTGCTTGATGATTTGTTGCCTGGTAACCACGCGCGACACAAATTTGATGCTTAATCTTCGCGTAATAATCACCTAAACGCGCCCTGTCTCTTGTACAATCCAAGTATAACATACTGCTAAAAATCAACGATTGCTCAGGTAATAAATTCATGAATGCAACATTAAAAAAATATTTACTGGTTTTGGGTGTCTTGTTAAGCCAAACCGCCTTCTCTTATCATGCTTTCGC
>DATMSK010000074.1:0-23664 GCA_035565395.1 Methylophilus sp.
CACTTTCAGAGAGCAATTGATGAGATTGATAAATCCATCGATCATCTGCAAAAAACTAAGGATGCATTGCTAAGTACCAGCCGGAACCTTCGTTTAGCCAATGATAAAGCACAAGATGTGACTATCAAGAAGTTGACTAAAGGTAATCCGACGATGGCTGAAAAGTTTGAAGGGTTGAAGCGATAAGCAACCGTCAACGCTAACTCCAGCGATGACATAGTTTTCTAATAAGTGTGATTTAGAGCAGTCTGGTGCCAAGCGGAACTTCATGTTCTGGCACACACAATGTCACTCTTCCTTCTGCATCATGAAAACCCGTGACCAGGCATTCTGACATCAATGGCCCAATTTGTTTGGGCGGAAAATTAACCACGGCGATCACCAGTTTGCCGATCAGGTTCTCTGGCGTGTAGTGCGCTGTAATCTGGGCGCTGGATTTACGGATACCGATCTCGGGGCCAAAGTCGATGTGTAGTTTGTAGGCTGGTTTGCGCGCTTCTGCAAATACCTCTGCCGAAATCACGCGGCCAACGCGTAATTCAACTTTGGTGAAGTCATTCCATTCGATTGGATTCATATGCCCAGCTTTCTAAAGTGACCGGGCATTATCGCAGATAATTAATCTTGAATTATCGAATCAGTGCCGACACTGCTTTGAACTGCGCATGCGTGGCGCCTTGCATGGGCTCAAATAGCATAGACTCGGTATTGGTGATAATGCAGCCTGCGCTGCGCATTCTTGCTATGGCGTTGGTGCGGTTGGCTTCTGTGCGGGAGATGACGGCGTCTTCTACGATAAATACTTGTTTGCCAGCGGCGAGTGCATCGAGCGCTGTTTGTAGTACGCAAATATGCGTTTCCAGTCCGAATAACACCACTTGCGGTGCAACGCTGATGGAGGATTCTTGCAAGGCGGGTTCATGCCAGGCAGAGAAGGCGAGTTTGGCTGTGCGCGGGGTATATTCTGGCAACAGGGCTTGCAGTTCGGGTAAGGTTTCGCCAAGCTTTTCCGGGTACTGCTCGGTAACCCAGAGCGGGATATTCAGTAATTGCGCGCCTTGCAGCAAGCGTTGGATATTTTTGAGCACCGTTGCCATGGTGGCTTCTGGCATGACGGAACAGAGGCGCGTTTGTACATCAATCAACATCCAAACGGCATCTGTGCTGGCAATGACCTGATTCATGCTGGGTGACCTCTCCTAATGAATAACAAACCGTGTGTAGTGGCTTGCCTAGCGCTTGGCGAGTTGCTGTTCGATATCCTGTAAATCGGCTTCGGACACAATGCCGCTGGCGGTTTTTAAACGAATAATGTTAACCAGGTAATTATAGCGGGCCTGCAATAAGTCGCGGTTCGCGCTGTAGTATTGCTGCTGTGCATTGAGCACATCTACGCTGGTGCGTACGCCGACTTCATAACCGAGTTGGGTGGAGTCGAGCTGGCTCTGGCTACTTTTGAGCGCTTGCTCCAGGGCTTTGACCTGCGCGATGCTGGTGCTCAGGTTAAGGTAGGCGCGCTGTGTTTCGAGTGATGTTTGGCGCAAGGCGTTTTGCAAGTCATCCAGCGCTTTTTGCTTGTTATACGCCGCCTGGCGTACGCGCGAAGTGACGGCGCCGCCCTGATAGAGCGGCACGGAAACCTCTACGCCTATGCTGGCGCTTTTAAGGTCGCCACCAAAACCGTACTGGCCGCCATTGGTATAGCTGTCCTGGTAGTTCGCCACGGCATCAACGGTGGGGTAATGGCCGGCGCGTGCAATTTCGATATCTTTTTCGTTCACCTGCACCATTTCCTGCTGGATCTGGATATTCAGGTTACTGGCATTGGTTACCTCTTGCCATTCCTGCATGGGTTTCAGGCTGGGAGTGATCTGGATATCTGCGCGCACGCTGGCAAGTTGTTCAGGCAGTTTGCCGGTAATGGCTTGCAAGCTGCGTTTGGCAATTTCAATCTCATTAAAGGCAGATAGCTCTTGCGCCGCGATCAGGTCGTAGCGGGCCTGCGCTTCATTAAAGTCGGTAATGGTGGCGGTGCCGACATCAAAATTGGCCTTGGCTTGCTGCAATTGGCTTTGGATGGCTTTTTTCTGCGCCTCAATCAGCGTCATGCGGTCTTGCGCCAGCAACACATCAAAGTAGGCTTGCGTGGTGCGTAGCATTAGGTTTTGCTGAGCCAGGTGATATTGCTTGTCCGCAATGCTCACTTGTACCTTGCTTTGGTCGATGCGCTCCAGGTTTTCTTTGCGGAAAATCGGTTGCCTGGCTTGCAGCTGCGCCTGGTAACCTTCATAAGTATTGCGTCCGCCGGGGAAAGGTGCCTGGCTACCGACAATCTTCAAATCTGTGCGGTTGGCATTCGCGCCTGCGGTAAAGTTTACTGAAGGACGGTAACCTGCCTTGGCCTGTTCTATGATCTCCTGTGCTGCCAGGTTGGCACTCCCCGCGGAAGCCAGCACCGGGTCATTGGCTTTGGCTTCCTGGTAAATGTCGACCAGGCTTTGCGACGCTGCCCATGTCGTGACCGGCAGCCACAGGCTGCTGGCTAGTACAATCAAGCGGGGCAGGTGATTCAACGACATGGCAGGTGAGTTCTAGAATGAGAAGGCTTGGGCTTGCGGCGCGTTTTGCATTTCTGTCAGGCAGGTTTCAAACAGCACGTCCTGTTTGTAGCTGTGCTCTGCCAGGCGCTGGATCAATGTGGCCTGCATCACCGGTGCCTGGCCGAGGACGATCAGCATGCGGCCACCAATGCTCAGCTGGTAGCGCACACCTTCAGGCTCTACCGGACTGGAGGCGCTGAAGATAATGGCGTCATAAGGCGCTTGTGACTCATAGCCATTGTGGCCATCAATTTCAATCACTTGCACATTCTGGATACTTTGCTTGGTCAGGTTTTGGCTGGCCAGGGCACACAACTCAGGGAAGACTTCCAGGGCCGTCACTTGTGCGCAGTGTTGCGCCATCAATGCGGCCAGGTAACCACTGCCTGCGCCTATCAGTAACACTTTGTCTTTGGCTTGCAATTGCAGGGCTTGTAAAAAGCGGCCTTCAATTTTTGGGCTGAGCATTTGCTGCCCGTGCGCCAGCGGGATTTCAATATCGGCAAACGCCAGGCCACGGTACGCTTCTGGTACAAAAGCTTCGCGTGGCATATTGTTTAAGGTCGCCAATACTTGCGGGTCCAACACCTCCCAGGTGCGGATTTGTTGCTCAATCATGTTAAAACGTGCGGTTGCCTGATCTGTCATGTCTTGAATCCCAGTTGATTATTGATAAGCCGTATTATAGTTTATTGCGCCTTGATTGCATGATCCGGGTCGTGAATCCTTCCCAGAAGGTATACAGTGCCGGGACAAATAAAATGGTCAGGATGGTGGCTGCGGCCAGCCCGCCCATGATCGCCACAGCCATCGGCCCGAAAAACACGCTGCGTGTCAGCGGAATCATGGCCAGGATGGCCGCTGCGGCGGTCAGTACAATAGGCCGGAAGCGACGCACGGTGGATTGCACCACGGCTTGTTCCAGCGAAGCACCTTCGGCAATATCCTGCTTGATCTGGTCAACCAGGATGACGGAGTTGCGCATGATCATGCCTGACAGCGCGATACTGCCCAGCATGGCAACAAAGCCAAACGGCATATTGAACATCAGCAGGGCGAAGGTGATGCCTATCATGCCCAATGGCGCGGTCAGCACGACCAGGATGACGTTGGAAATACTGCGCAATTGCAGCATCAGCAGGGTGAATACGGCGGCTAAAAACAGCGGTACCCCTTTAGCCACTGAGGTGGCACCCTTGGCGGACTCCTCAATCGCACCGCCGGTTTCTACCGTCACGCCTGCGGGTAGGTGCTGGAGAATCGGCTGTATCACTTGCTGGATTTGTGCCGACACTACCGGGGCCTGCATGCTGCCGCGCAAGTGCGCGCGCACCGTGAGTGAGGGTATGCGGTTGCGGCGCCAGATCACGCCTTCTTCAAAACCGTAGTGGATGTTGGCCACCTGAGCCAGCGGTACACGCTCGCCGCGCTGGCTTAGTACGGTGAGCTGTGCAAGTTGGGAGAGTTGGGTGTGCTCTTGTTGGGTACTGCGCATGACGAGGTCTATGCGTTCGTTGCCTTCCCGGAACTCGCTCACCACTTGCTCAAAATATTGGGTGTTCAGCAATTGGGCGATGTCTGGCGAGTTGACGCCCAGCATGCGGGCTTTGTGCTGGTCAATGTCGACATGAATGACTTTGCTTGGCTCTTCCCAGCCAAGTTGCACATTGCGCAAGTGCGGGTTGGCGCGCATGGCATCGGCAATCTTATGCGCCACTTCCCGAATCGCCTGCAGGTTTTGCCCATCGACCCGGAACTGTACCGGGAAGCCCACGGGTGGGCCATTTTCCAGGCGCAGTACCGAGGCGCGCAACTGTGGGAAGTCATGTTCAAACAAGGTGAGCAGGTCATTACGCAGGGCTTCGCGCTGTTCCAGGGTGTTGGTCAAGATCACCAGTTGGCCGAAAGCCCGGTGTGGCAGTTGCACATCCAGCGGCAGGTAGTAACGCGGGGCGCCAGCGCCCAGATAAGACACCACATTTTCTAGTTTGCCATGGGCTTGTTGCCAGCCTTGCAGCCATTGCTCCAGTTGCTTGACCGCGGTTTCAGTAGACTGGTCACTAGCATTTTCGGCCAGGCGCAGGTCGACGATGATTTCCAGCCGGGTGGAGTCCGGGAAAAACTGTTGTTGTACCTTGCCAAAGCTGAGCATGGCGACCACAAACAAAATAATGGTCGCGATAATCACGCTGCCTTTGTAGTTGACGCACCAGGCGACCGTGCTTTGCAGGCGACGGTAAAAAGAGGTTTCGTAAATAGAGGCCTGGTTGTGAGCACTTGCTTCGTTGTGAGGGTGCTTGGCATCTGGTAATAAATGGTAGCCCAGGAATGGAATCACAATCACGGCAGCGACCCAGGAAAGGGTGAGTGCAATCGCAGAGACCTGGAAAATGGAGCGTGTGTATTCGCCGGTGGAAGACACTGCCGTGGCAATCGGCAGGAAACCTGCCACCGTGACCAGGGTGCCGGTCAGCATGGGCATGGCGGTGGAAGTGAATGCAAAGGATGCCGCTTGCATGCGCTCCCAGCCTTGCTCCATTTTGGCAGCCATCATCTCCACGGCAATAATCGCGTCATCCACCAGCAAGCCGAGGGCAAGGATCAGGGCGCCCAGCGAGATTTTGTGCAGGCCAATGTCCAGCCAGTCCATAAGCAGGAAAGTGCCTGCGAGTACGATGGGAATAGCCACCGCCACCACAATGCCGGTGCGCCAGCCCAGTGATAGCAGGCTCACGGCTAGCACAATAATGAGCGCCTCCGTCAGTGAGCGCACAAAGTCGTGTACGGAGTGCTGCACAATGTCAGGCTGTGAGGTGACCAGTTGCAGGTTGACGCCCAGCGGCAGCTGTTTTTGTACGCTGGTGATGATTTGCTGCATAGCCTTGCCCAGGGCGATCACGTCGCCGCCTTGCTGCATGCTGACACCAATCAGGAGCGCGGATTGGCCGTTAAAGTGGATGCGTTCCGCAGGCGGCTCGGCGTAACCGCGTTTGATGGTGGCGATCTCGCCCAGGGTCAGGTTTTGGCTGCCTGCGCGGATGGGGAATTGGCGCAGGTCTTCCAGAGTTTGTAAGCGACCACTTACGTCTAGCCGGATTCTTTCCGGACCTGCATCAAAAGTGCCGGAGGCAATCACCTTATTTTGTTGTTGCAGTAACTGCGCCAGTTGGGCTGGTGTGATGCCGAGAGAAGTCAGCTTCTGGTTGGAAATTTCTATGATAATTTTTTGTGGTTGCTCGCCAAATAAATCGACTTTTTCCACATCTGGCAGTTTGAGCAGGCGGGCACGGACCCATTCGGCCTGCCGTTTTAATTGCTGCGGATTCAGGCCGTCGGCCGTGATCGCGTACATGGTGCCATAGACGTCGCTGAACTCATCATTAAAAGTCAGGCTTTGCAGGTCGCTGGGGAAAGTGTGGCGGATGTCGCCTATTTTTTTGCGTACCTGGTACCACAGCTCGGGAATCTTTTCCGAGAAGGTGTTATCCCTGATCACAATGAACACCACCGATTCGCCGGGGCGTGAGTAGCTGCTGGTGTAGTCAATGGAAGGGATTTCCTGCAGCTTTTTCTCAATTTTATCGGTAATTTGCTGTTCGACTTCCTGGGCCGAGGCGCCTGGCCAGCTGCTACGTACCAGCATCACCTTAAAGGTAAATGGTGGGTCTTCGGACTGGCCTAAATGGGTGTAAGCAAAGGCCCCGGCCAATAAGGTCAGGAGAATAAAATACAGCACCAGCGCCTGGTTTTTGAGGGCCCAGGTGGACAGGTTGAACCGGTGGTGAGCCGGTTGCCCGTCAATATGTGCATCTGAGGTATGTTCTGGCGCGCTCATTAGCGTAACACCTCGGGGGCTGGCGTCACCGGTTGTACCTGCATGCCTTCAGTTAGGGTGTGTATGCCGATGGTGGCAATTGTGTCCTGTGCTTGCAAACCGCTAGTGATTTCGATGCCGTGCTCGCTGAGTGCCCCTGTGGTCACCTGGCGTGCGTGTGCTTTATGTTGCGCGTCTATGACCCAGACGCTGGCATGATCGCCCTGGCGTGTCACTGCAGTGGTCGGTACGATGATGGCAGAGGTGGTTTGCTGTGGTTTAAAACGGACCTGGGCCGTCATGCCGAGCTTGATGCGCGGGTCTGCATCCAGCAACTGGATGCGCAAATCAAAGGCGTGGGTCTGGCTGTTGGCCGCTGGCGAGATTTCACGTATGCGGCCTGGATAACTTTGCGGCAGGTCGCTGAGAGTAATATGGGCGCTGTCGCCCACGTGCAGGCTGTCTATACGGGATTCCGGCACGGCAATTAAAATTTCCAGGGTCTGCAAATCATAAATCTGGGCGATAGTTTGGCCGGCGGAGACCACTTGCCCCGGTTCAGCCTGAATCATGCCGATCACACCGGAGCGGTCAGCCACCAGCTGGGTATAACCAGTCTGATGCTGGCTGACCGCTGCCTGGGATTTGGCTTGTTCCAGGCGGGCTTGCGTTGTTTTTACCTGGGTTTCGTAACTATCCAGGGCTGATTTTGAGATGAACTTCTGGCTGTATAGCTGCTGACGGCGCGCCAGTTCTGCCTGTGCCAGTGCCAGGTTGGCTTGGGCGGTTTGCACTTCTGCACCGGCCGCCAACGCGTTGAGGCGCGAGTCATTGGGGTCCAACTGGGCAATTAACTGGCCTTTTTTGACTGCGTCGCCGACATTGACCGCGCGTGAAATGATTTTCCCCGCGATACGGAAGCCAATGTTGGATTCGTAGCGGGACTTCACTTCCCCTGTATAACTGGCCTCAATGGAGGAGGTCGTGCTGCCAACGGACATGACCCATACCGGGCGTGGTGCAGCGGTTTCTTCTGGTGGCTGGTGGCAGGCACTGACGATTGCGGCCAGGCACAAGCTGCTGATGACAGTCTTATTCATGCGTTGGTTCTTTCATTAATCCATGCAGGCACATTTCTATCATAGCCTGAATGCGGGATTCCAAGGAACGCCAGTTGATCCAGGCATCGTCGGCGAGATTGATGTGTAATGCACACAAGCCATGCATGGCGGCCCATATGGTTTGGGCAATGAGGACCGGGTCAGTCAGGGACGGTTTGAACACGCCGGCATGCCAGGCGCTGGTGACGACACCGATTAACATGGAGTAGGCGTCCTGCTCAGGATTGTTTTGCTCAATGCTGGAAAGCGCCGGGTCACATGGTGGATGTTGGGTCATAAACATCATGCGGTAATGGTTGGGGTTGGTAAGTGCAAATTGCACATAGTGCTGCCCAAACTGTAAAAAACGCTGCAATGGGTCAGCAATGCTGAGGGTCGATTTTAATGCTTGCGCCAACTTGATCACATCGGCATCTACCACGGCCCTGAGCAGTTGTTCCTTATCCGTGAAGTAAAGAAAAAGGCTGGTTGCCGAATAGCCTATCCGTTGCGCCACGGCACGCATGGTGACCGCTTGTACGCCCTGATGAATAAAAAGCTCCCTGGCCGCGTCCATAATCGCGGTGCGCACAGCTTGTTTTTCGGCGTCAGTTTTTACCTTTGGGGGCATGCAGGACAATCGGTATAAATTAATAACAATGTTAACTTAACACTGTTATTTTTAAATGTCAAATCTTGCTGGTATTTCTTGCAAGAATGGTGCAGAGTAACAAATGTGATACACCGGTAGTCAGAATTGGGGCTGAGTCGCTGGGTAGTCAATGCGGCTGAACGTTTACCGGCATGCGTCATCACGCTGTCTTCACGCCAGGCAGGCGGAAGGCAACGCGTTCAATAACGACAAGGAGCGATCAGTATGAATGTACGGCAGCGTTGGGTCAGTTTTTTGGGACGTGTTTTGTTATCTCTGATTTTTATCATTAGCGGCATCGCCAAGGTTATGGATCCGGCAGGGACCATTGCCTATATCGAGAGTGCGCACTTGCCGCTGCCGCAGGTGGCTTATGTGGTTGCGCTGATTGTAGAGCTTGGACTGGGCCTGGCGTTACTGGTCGGGTTCAAGGCGCAACTGGCTGCGGCGGGAATCTCGCTATTTACCTTTGTGACGGCATTGATGTTTCACAGCAATATGGCGGATCCAGTGCAGGTCATTATGTTTCTCAAAAACATTACCATCATTGGCGGGCTGTTGGTCGTGATTGCATTTGGTCCTGGCGGTTACAGCGTGGATGGCGGTAAGCGGGTTATGCTGGTGGAATAATCACTAGACGCCTCAGGATTGCGCAGACTGGAACCAGCTGCGCAGGTGTTCGATCAGCGCCAGGGTGTTGGCTGATACCTGCTTGTGATAGGGATACATGGCGTAAATCGCTCCCTGGTGCATGGCGAACGCTGCCAATACTTCCACCAGACGCCCGGAGTGCAAATCATCCAGCACATAAAAGGCCGGTAGCCCGGTTATCCCCAGGCCAGCCAGGGCCGCCTCGCGCAATACCTCTCCATGATTGGATCTTAACCTGGCATGAATGGGGATACGGTGTATCTGGTCGCGTTCGGTAAATAGCCATTCACTGGTGCGGTGTGTCAGGCAGGCATGTTTGCCAAGCGCCTGCGGTGAATCTGGTGTGCCATAGCGGGCAATATAATCCGGGCTGCAACAGTAACGGATGGCTGCATTTTCCAATTTACGTGCGACCATTCCCTCTTCGGGCTGGTCCGTCACGCGGATCACCATATCATAGCCCTCACTCACCATGTCGACATGCCGGTTGTCTGCATCCAGCCAGACTTCGACCAAAGGATGTTGTTGCATAAACGCAGTCAGGGCCGGGGCAAGCCGGAGGTTGGCATAGGACAGGGGTACAGAAATCTTGAGTAAGCCCCGTAATTCGTCTGAGCGGTTGCTGATTTCGAGTTCGGCGTCATGAATGGCTTGAAGAATCTGTTGCGCGCGCTGGAAAAAGACTTTGCCGGTTTCAGTCGGGGACAGTTTGCGGGTGGTGCGCAACAGTAAGCGCACACCCAGGCGAGCCTCAAGGGCAATAATGCGGCGGCTCACCAATTGCTTGGAGATACCTAATGCAAGGGCTGCGCTGGTGAAGTTGCCGTGTTTCACCACTTCTACAAAGTAGTGCATTTCTTCGATGGATGCCATTGATTGTCAACCTATGTGAGACAGTCTTACCATTATTGGCATGATTATCATTTTTTTATTTCAGGAATACAATGCCTCATCAGCTGAATTGTCTCAGGGAATTTAGATGCCTGGCTGATATGGCATCACACAACCACACATAAGGAGTCATCGTTATGAATGCATTTCAATCCGCCGCCAGCGTCGCTGGCCGTGTTCTGTTATCACTGATTTTCATTATCAGCGGCCTGGGTAAGGTTGCTAACCCTGCCGGTACCATTGCTTATATCCAGAGTGTAGGCGCACCATTGCCTGAAGTAGCTTATGCGATTGCCGTATTTGTCGAACTGGTATTGGGGATTGCCTTGCTGGTTGGATTTAAAGCCCGCTGGGCCGCCGCCGGTATTGCCGTGTTTACCATTGCCGCTGCCTTTTTGTTCCACAACAATATGGCTGATCAAATGCAGCAGATCATGTTCCTGAAAAATTTCACCATCGCAGGTGGCTTGTTGATGGTGGTGGCGTTTGGCGCAGGCGCATTCAGCGTGGATAACCGTCGCCGCTAATTGGAGTAGCCGGGAATGACGACCCTGTTTGTTTCACATGGCGCACCCATGCTGGCCCTTGAGCCCGGTCACACCGGGCAGGTGCTGGCGGATATTGCCGCACGGCTGCCGCGGCCAGATGCCATTCTGGTGGTGTCTGCTCATTGGGATACCCGGCTGCCGACAGTGAGCCTGGCCAGCCAACCGGAAACCATCCATGATTTTGCCGGATTTCCAGCGGCCTTGTATGCGCAACAATATCCAGCCCCTGGCGCGCCACAACTGGCGCAGCAGGTAGCTGCATTGTTGCAGTCACATGAAATTCCCGTGCATATACATCCCGACCGCGGGTTGGATCATGGGGCGTGGGTGCCGTTGATGCTGATGTATCCGCAGGCCGATATCCCGGTCACGCAATTGTCCATTCAAAGCCGGGCTACACCAGCCCAGCAGTTTGCCTTGGGGCAGGCTTTGCGGGAGCTGCACTCACAAAATGTTTTGATACTGGCCTCTGGCGCGATCACGCACAATTTGGCAGATTTTTTTACCGGCGACCGGGATGCGGAATCATTATCTTATGTCACCGCGTTTGCGGACTGGATGGCGGCACGTATTCAGACGCAACAATGGCAAAGCCTGCTCAACTACCGCATGGAGTGCCCACAGGGGAGGCAGGCCCACCCGACTGAAGATCACTTGATGCCCTTGTTCGTGGCTGCTGGCAGTGCACAGGGGGCGGTCGAGCGGTTTACACCAGAGCATACTTACGGCATCCTGGCCATGGATGCTTATTTGTGGACAGCGTGATCGGGTAGCTTGGCTCTAGCGTAAGCCGTACTGGTTTAACTTGTTCCATAGTGAGCGCTCGCTGATTTCCAGCAGCTTGGCGGCCTTGGTTTTATTACCCTGGCAGGCATCCAGTGCCTGTAAAATCAGACGGCGCTCAATCGCTTCTGTGGCACGTGGAATGGATAAGTCATTGCTATCTCCGTTGTCACTGTTTGCCCCGGCGGTAGATGGTGCAATTTGCTGTGAAATATCCGCGGGCAAATGCTGCGGCTGTATGGTCTGATTGCCAGCCAGGATGGCAGCCCGCTCCAGGATGTTTTCCAGTTCGCGTACGTTACCGGGCCAGCGATATTGTTGCAGGCATAAGCGTGTACTCTCACTGAGTTTGGTTTGGCGTTTACCAAGAAAATATTCGGCCAGCAGGCTGACGTCCTGTCCACGCTCGCGCAATGGCGGTACCTGCAGTTGGATCACATTCAGGCGGTAGTACAAGTCTTCGCGCAACTTGCCTTCTTTGACCGCTTGCATGGGATCACGGTTGGTCGCGGCGACCACGCGGACATCCAGCGAAATTTGCCGATTACCCCCCAGTTTCTCAACCACGTTCTCCTGTAATACCCGCAGCAATTTGGATTGCAGTTGGATGGGCATTTCAGTGATTTCGTCCAGGAACAAAGTGCCGCCATTGGCGAGTTCAAATTTACCGACACGCTCTTTGACTGCGCCGGTAAATGCACCCTTCTCGTGGCCGAATAATTCTGACTCCAGGATGTCGGCCGGTATCGCTGCGCAATTGACTGCCACGAACAATTCAGATGTACGTGGAGAAGCATCATGCAAGGCTTTGGCGACCAGTTCCTTACCCGTACCGGTTTCTCCGACAATAAACACTGTCGCGCGCTCAGGCGCAACTTGCTGGATCATCTTCTTGAGTGATTGCATGGAATCACTCTCGCCAATCAGACCTGTCACTGGCGGCTGGCTGGACTCCTTGAAAAAAGAGTTTTCCAGCTGGATGCGATTCACGGCCAACGCCTTCTGAATGGCAATTTCCAGTGTTTCCAGCTCAAATGGGCGCAAAATATAATCACTCGCACCCAGCTTCATCGCTTCGACGGCTGTTTTAATCTCGCCTTGTGCCGTCACCATAATGAAGGGCAGCCGCTCGTATTGCTTGCGTAAATTTTCCAGCAACTGCAAACCGCTCATGCCGGGCATGTGCAGGTCACTCACAACCAGGTCAATTTGTTGTTGCTGCACCAGCTCCAGTGCTTCCCGGCCATGTCCTGCAGAGAGGGCGCGGTAACCGGCTTGGCGCAAGCTGATTTCGAGCAGCCTACGCATATGGGGTTCATCATCAACGGCCAGGATGGTATGTTGCGGAGTCGACATGGTTATGCAGTGACCAAAGGAAGTGATAAATTAAATTGGGCACCTTGCCAAGGGCTGGTGCTATAACTGATTGTACCATCATGGGCTTCGATGATTTGTTTCACGACAGCCAACCCCAGGCCTACGCCGCCTGCACGTTGCGTAAAGAAGGCTTCGAATAAATGGCTCTGTTGCGCGGGTGGTACACCGGGACCATCATCTGCGACCACAATATGGGCTTCTTGGGCATCCGCCCCCAGATGCAGCGAAATGTGGCCACCCTCTGGCAATATCTGGATCGCATTCATGAGCAGGTTAACCAGCACCTGGGTCATTTGGTCCTGGTCGGCTGCGACGATCACCGGCTGTGGTGCTTGCAATGACAACTCGATCTGTTTTGCCTGTGCCTGTTTCTGCAACATGGCAACCACATGCTGCAAGTGAGCCTGCAGGTCCAGTGGGATTTTATTGGGGGGGCGCGGCCGTGCAGAGTCAATCAAGGCGGTGACCAGCTTATTCAGGCGCTCTGTTTCAGAAATAATAAAGCCCAGTACTTCGCGGCCATCTTCACTCAGTTGAGGTTCCCTTAATAACACATCTGCCGAAGACCGCATAATGCCTAGCGGCGTGCGAACTTCATGGCTCATGGCGGCTGCCATTTCACCTACGACTGCCAGTTTGGCGGCGCGGGTCAGTTGTTGTTCGGACGCTTCAAGGTCTGCCGCCATTTGGGTAAATGCTTGATGCAAGGATTGCACTTCAGCTGGTCCGCTGGATTCGGGGGGTGTCACGCCTGACTGGCGGAAACGCTGTACATAGCGGGTCAATGCTTCCAGGGGGCGGCTGATATTCTGTGCAATAGGCCGTACCAGTAACAGGGAAGCTACCAGGATCATGCCAAGCAGGGCAATAAAAATATTGCCTAGCCGGTGTACCGGGGCCACAGCCACATCGTGATCCTTATTCAAGTGGATTTGCCAGCCATCCAGCGGCAGGTGGCTGGTCACCGTGGCAGTCGCATGCAGGCTATGCTTCTGGTCAGCCCAGTGCCTGGATTGGGCCAGTGTTGCCTGTCTATGGTCGAGCAAGGCCAATTCGGTACTGTGCTGGGCCGCATGATCAAGCAGGTTATCTATCACCTGCCAATTAAAAGTGGCGATCAGTTGCCCCATGGGTTGCCAGGTATTGTGCGACACCACTGGCGCCGCAATCATGAGTTGCTGATGGTCAAGCCTGAAAATGGTAATGGGTTGGCCATTGTCACGAAAAGACATCCAGACCGGTGGTGTATGTAATGGTTGCCCGATGTTGGCTGGCCGGCTGGAGGCAATGATGTGCCCTTGCAGGTCTACCACGTCCAGGCTGATATATTGTTCTGCATAGCTTTGCCGTGTCTCTGCCAGAAAAATGGACAACCGTTTATCAATGTCGCCAATGAACAAGTCTTGCATGATGGCAAGCTGGCTCCAGCTTCGCACGTTTTGTACGCGCTCATTCATGACGCTATCGACGTGTTCTGCCACTGCCTTACCCGTGGTTTGCAAGTCATGCTGGATTTCACTGCGCAATGCGTATTTGGCCTGGTAAAAACTGAGCACACTCACCATGAGTGCCGGAAGTAGCCCGGTCAGCAAAAATGCGATTAAAAGCATTTTGCGGATGGTAAGTGGCGAATGAAAGCGCATGAGATGTGAGAAAATACGGGTTAAATGGTTTTTGCCGGAATACGCATCATGGATCAGATATGTTAAGCAGTTTACTCAGGGTGACGCTCAGTGTAATCAGCCTGTGTATGCTATGCAAGTCAGCCATAGCAGAAGAGGTTGATGCATTCTGGAATGCCTTTCATGTCGGCGGCTACAGCAGCATGGATATGCGCCTGCCACGCACAGAAGCGGCACAGCTTAAATGGAATCAGGTCAGCATGATCGTGACCTGGGATCAGGGTGGACGCGTCAAGTTCTTTAGCGAGCTGGAACTTGAAAATCCCCTGTCTTACGACCATCATCAGGGCGTCAATACCAAGCAAAGTTATCTTGACCTTGAGCGATTTTATTTTGACTATAACCTCAATGAAAAGGCGAATGTCCGCGTTGGCCGCTTCCTGACACCGGCTGGACGCTGGAACCAGTTGCATGCCCCTCCCTTAGTCTGGACTGCCAGCCGCCCGCTGGTCACTTCCCGCTTTTTTCCTTCCAGTATCAATGGGGCGATGCTATTTGGCAGTCTGCCGGTGCAACACATGGATATGGAGTACCAGGTCTACGCGGAGGCACTCAAAGACCAGCACCAGGATGGGGATGAGATTATTTTTCGTGAGGTCAGGGGCGCGCGCGTTGCGTTCAACAATATCCTTGGCCTGAGCGGCAGTAATACCGGGCTCAATACATTGGGCTTGAATGTCATGAGCTACCAAAAGGACTATCGCGGCTCACCCACTTATCATTTGTTTGGCCTGGACTTTTTACTGGAGCTCAACCGCTGGGAGTTCAGTGGCGAGGTGTTTGAACGCAAAACCGCAAACGGTGATGATGGCGGCAGAGGCGCCTATTTACAGAGTGCCTACGCTTTAGGCAACGAATGGTACTGGATTACGCGGCTTGAAACCTTGCATGAGGATGATAGTAAGGATGCAGATCGCTGGGTGCTGGGTGTCACCAAACGGGTCAAGCGTAACCAGTTGCTCAAGTTTGAGTTTGTCGGGGGCAGCGGTGAGTACCAAGATGTGCCGCGTGGTTTTGTGACCTCTTTTGCGGTGATGTTTTAATGCGTGCACAGTATTCAAAAATGCTTGTAAGCTGGGCATGCGGCCTGTTGATCGCCAGCCTGCAGTTAGGACATGCTGCTGAGGATAACCGCATTATCGCTGTCATCGTGCCGGTGCAGGCAAACCTGGCGCCGGATGTGCATGCAGACGATCTGGGGCTGATCTTCTGGCGTAAAAAACTGTATGCAGCACACGGCCAGGCCTTGCATCCGGTGAATCTGCATAGCGAGCATCCATTGCGCCTGCGGTTTTCACAGCAAGTGTTGCACAGTAGCCCGAAATCCCAGATTAATTACTGGAACGGGCTCTACTTTCATGGGGTGCAACCCCCGTTTACCGTGCAGTCAGAGGAGGCCATGATACGTTACGTGGCTGAGACCGATGGGGCCATCGGCTATATAGATGCCTGCCACGTAGATGACCGCATCAAGCCAGTGTTCTGGCTCACCCCCACTAAGCTTGTCAGCGAACCGCCCGCATTGCGCTGTGACGGCAATTAATGTGGATTGGTTTTTAGCGGGTGCAAATGCTGGCGCTGTTCTTCCTGTAACTCACGGTTTTGAGCCAGCCAGCCAAATTCTGCATGGCAGGTTTCTGACTTAAGCTCATAAGCGGTGAGTAAGGTGCAAAACACATCATCATGGCTCAATGGATAGTTCTCGTAGGGCCTGACTTGCGACAGCTGGTAATCAAAGTGCTGCCCCACCCACAGGATTGAAGGCACATGGGTTTGTTCCTTGGGTGCAATCATATAAGGCGCGGCATGCAGATAAATGCCATGCTCGCCCAATGACTCGCCGTGGTCCGCCACATATAGCATGGCGGTTTCGCGTTTATCATCATATTTTTTCAGGAACTGGATCACTTCTGATAAAAAGTAATCGGTATACAAAATGGCATTATCGTAAGAGTTATCCACTTCCTGTTGCGTGCATTCCGAGAGGCGGCCAGTTTTGCAAATCGGCGTGAATTTTTTAAACGCGTCTGGATAGCGGCGGTAGTATTCCGGACCATGATTACCCATCTGGTGCAGCACAATCAGGATGTCATGGTCCTTATTTTTTTCCACAAACTTGTCCAGTCCGCTGAGCATGCCGACATCGCGGCATTCGTTGTCGTCACACACCGGGTTGTGTGCAGGCGACCGGAAATCCTCATAGGGCACTCGCAAGGCGACCCCTTTGGAGTCAGAGTTATTGTCCCGCCATAGCACCTTGATGCCTTTATGGCTGAGCACATCCAGGGCGTTTTCCATATGCAAAGCCTTGTCTTCGTCATACTGTTTGCGTGTCAGGACTGAAAACATACAAGGTACGGAAACCCCCGTTGAGGTACCGCAGGAAGTCACTTGTTTAAAACTCACGACATCTTCCTTGCTCAGCCTGGGGTTGGTCTCGCGCGCATAGCCATTCAATGAAAAACGGTCAAAGCGTGCTGTTTCACCCACGACCATGATAATCAGTTCGTGATGCTGGTCAGCTTCTACATTCACTGCATCAATGGCGGTTTTTTGCAGTCCGGTGATGCTGCGCGTGAACAGTTTCTTGGACGTCCATTTCACCAGTGAGTAATGGAAAAATGTTGGATTGGCATACATACGCACCATTTTATGTTCGCGAATAAAGGTGGCGTAATCCGCACTGCAGGGAATCACGACCAGAATCATGCCGATGAGTAGCAGGCTAATCTGCGTCATTCTGATTTTGAATGCGTCGCGCTGGTAAAAACGTGCGGGCACCAGCTTGATCAATACCCAGGCGGGAATCACGCCCAACAGCATCATTTTGATGAAAAATCCCCAGGACAGCAGGCCCATGATTTCAGCCGTATCTGTTTTGGCGGCATTGTCCAGCATGACATGATCAATGATCACACCGAACTCATCCATGTAAAAAGCAGCCCAGGCCGCAGAGACCACGGTGATGGACAATACCCAGCGTGCTGACTTGCCGTGGCTGAGCAACATCAGCCATAGGGTGATGGTAAAAGTAAAAAACAGGCTGATGCTGATGATGAAGCCAGCATTGTGTGCATTCCAAGGATACAGATTCAGTAAATGCTCAAACAGGGCATGGTTGCCGGTGAGCATTAGCCATAGACTCACACCCCAGATCAGGCAGGTTTGTGGGCTAAAAAGCGCACGTACGGTGCGGGTGAGTGTTGCAACAATATTCATGAAATACGACTCTTGGAAAAAGTAAACAGCAGTAACAGCCAGCCACACATCAGCCAGAGAGAGGTCAGTGTGTGTGATAAAAAGTGGGCGCCGCGTATTTGTTGCGACCAGCCCAACAGCAAACCCACTGATAGTCCGGCAACCGCCACCAGTAACGCTTTGCGTGGCGCGTCAGGTAACCAGAGCAGGCACAGTGCAGCTAGCCAGACCCCGCTGGTAGCGTGCCCTGCCGGAAAACAGTGACCGGCTTCCATCGCAGGGTGAGGGGTAAATGTGGGTGCCCATGGCAAGTTTCCGCCATAACGTGTCACGTCCCAGGGGCAGGCATGCGGCATTTGGTGTTTCAGGCAGCTGACAAAGATGGCGTTTAGCAGTGCCAGAAAAACGATCCAGCGCAATTGAGAGCGTGTGGCTGGAGATAACCGGTTACCAATCAACTTTACCGGGGCCCATGCCAGGAACAGCAATCCCAGCCAGAGTACCGTTAATAGATGTTTCGCGTAGATGTGCATGACTGTTTCATAGAAAAAATCATGTTTGAGCGAGAACCGCTGGCTAGCGAAATCGAACTGCCGGTCAGCCAGTGACAGGTCAATAGAAGTGGCATTCGCCATCCAGACGATGCCGATGGCTGCGATCACCCAAAGCCCCCACAGAGTAATTAGTTTATCTTTTGATAACCATGGTCTATGCATGTTTTTGTTTGTTAAGTATTGTATTGGCAAGTCTATGAGGCTTAAGCATGTTTGTACAGGATTATCATTCACTGTCTTGTCACAAACATCTGTTTTAAATCCTGACATTGGATGCAAAGCACATGCCAGTTTCTAATATGGAAGAGATACACTTGGTAAGTCACTGATTTAAATTGAGAAAAGTAGATTTTATCTTGTGCTGTGGGGCGAGGTGATAGAGATGCGCCTGCAAAAAATGCAGATATCAGCTGGATTGCTGCGCTGATCACTGCAAAAGTTGCAGTCTTAAGCTGGGTGTGTTTTTTGTAACATAATGATTTTAAATCATAAAATTCTCTGGCATGCGGTTTGCAAACATCTGGATCAAGATTGTTTTCAGCGAGAACATGTTATGTTGCAGGCCGAACCGAATACAACGTTTTACCACGCATCATCCGCGTATGAATTGAGAAACTTTGCCCAAACCAAACGGTATCAAGTGGACGAAATCATCAGCCATATGGTGGAGCTGGATTCGCCTTGCCGACGCGAAGTGGAGTCGTTTATTGCTGCCGTATTTAAACAAGTGTATGGCGCAGAAGTCAGTCATTTCATGCCGCAACTCGTCGCTTTGCGTGATGCGAGCGGCATCTTGATGGCTGCGTTTGGTTTGCACAATGCAGCACTGGGAGACTTGTTTCTTGAGCAATACCTGGATGAGCCGATTGAGCAATTACTGTCGCGCCAATTAGAAAGAGAGATTAGCCGCGCAGAAATTACCTACTTTGGCAATCTGGCCGTGGCTAACCCTCGTAATGCCGGTGTCCTGATCGCGCATGTCATCCAACATAGCTTGAACATGAATTTGCCTTGGGGCGTGGCGACGGCGCATCACAGTTTGCAGAATGGCTTGATCAAGGGCGGTGTGGATTTGTTTCCATTAGCGATGGCTAATCCGGAGCGCCTTAGCCCGGAAGAGCGTGCAAAATGGGGCAGTTATTACAAACACACGCCACAGATTGTGGCAATCCGTGGCGTCGCTGACCCTGTGTAGGTAACTGGCAATGATATTGCAAGAATTACAGGCACAAGCAGAATCTCACCCGCACAGCGTTGCGTTACAGGGACAAGCGGTGCAGCTCACGTATGGTGAATTGGCCGTTGAGATCAGGCGCTGGGCAAGCGCGCTGACAGGGCTGGCACCTGCTGCCAGTGTCGCTTTGGCGCTCGATAATGGCCCAGCCTGGATTGTGCTGGATCTGGCTATCCTGGCGGCAGGCTGGACCAATGTACCTATTCCGGCATTTTTTTCTGCCACGCAAAAACAGCATGCGATTCAGGATGCAGGTGTGAGCCTGGTACTGACGGATGCGCTTGTTGTCTGGCAAGGCTTATACCCGCAAGGTGAAGTGGTGGCCGAATGGCAAATTGCCGGTAAAGCGGTCACAGTTTTGCGGATACATGCCAGTGATAGTGCTTCTGCTGCGCAGAAAATCACCTACACCTCCGGCACGACAGGGGCTCCAAAGGGCGTATGCCTGTCGTCACAGGTCATGTGGCAAGTTGCACACTCCATTCAAGCATGGACACAGCCCAGCCAGGCAGATACACATTTTTGTGTATTGCCGCTGGCTACGCTGCTTGAAAATGTGGCCGGCGTCTATACCAGCCTGATGTCAGGGGCGACGGTGGTCGTATACCCCTGCCATGAAGTCGGGTTTAGTGGTAGCCAGTTTGATATTCGCCGCTTGCATCAAGGCTTGCAACATAGTCAGGCAACGACTGCCATTTTGATCCCGGAATTATTAAGGGCGCTGGTCGCTTATTTGCAAGCCGGGCATGCGCCATTGACGGAATTACGGTTTATCGCTGTTGGCGGTGCCAAAGTTGCGGCGGAATTGATACAACAGGCACATTTCTTAGGGTTGCCCGTTTACGAAGGGTATGGTTTGTCAGAGTGCGCTTCGGTGGTGACGCTCAATACACCGCAGTCACAAAAACCAGGCAGCATAGGCAAGCCTTTGCCGCATGTGCAGCTCCGTGTTGACTACACGGGGGAGCTTTGGGTCAAGGGCGCCCTCTATCTGGGGTATATGCAAGCACAGGGAGGTACGGTCATGCCAACGCTGGATGAGGACGGCTATCTGGCCACCGGTGATCTGGCATATCAAGATGATGAGGGGTATTGGTATCTTTCAGGCCGCAAGAAAAATATGTTTATTACCTCTTTTGGGCGCAATGTGTCACCAGAGTGGGTAGAGAGTGCCTTGTTACACCAGCCAGCCATTTCCCAGGTGTGCGTATTTGGTGAAGCGAGGCCATTTAATGTGGCGATTGCCGTGCCGCAGCCAGAGGTGAGTATAGAACAAGTGGCCCAGGCAATTGCCCAGGCAAATCAAAGCCTGCCTGACTATGCACAAGTAGGCGATGTGGTGTTTGCCAGTCAGACATTTAGTCCGGCTAACGGGCAATTAACAGCCAATGGCCGTTTAAAACGTGACATGATTGCTGCTGCGTATGCTGCGGAAATCAATGCCATTTACGAAGGAACGTTATGAGTTTTTACCAGAAATTACTGAGTGCAACCGAGCAGGAACGTCACACGCTGATGTCTTTGCCACTGATTACGCAAGGCGCACAAGGCAATATCAGCCTGGCGCTTTATCGCGCTTTCCTGACCCAGGCGTATCATCACGTCAAGCATACGACACCATTGCTGATGGCTTGTGGTGGGCGGCTAAGCGGCGAATATGAATGGTTACGTACGGCGATTGGTGAATATATTGAAGAGGAAATGGGCCATCAGGAATGGGTGCTCAATGATATTGAGGCCTGTGGTGGCAATAAAGAAGCGGTACGCAATAGTTTGAGTGAAGAGCACGCGGCTTGCCATGCTACGGAAGTGATGGTGGCGTATGCCTACGATACGATTTACCGGGTGAATCCGCTCGGCTTCTTCGGCATGGTATTGGTATTGGAAGGTACCAGCACGGCAGTTGCGACGCAGGCTGGTGAGAAAATCATGCAAGCCTTAAACCTGCCTAAGAAAGCATTTAGCTACCTGTTTTCACATGGTTCGCTGGATATCAGTCATGTGTCTTTTTATGAAAGCCTGATGAACCAGGTCACCAAACCGGAAGACCAGCAAGCCATCATTCATGCCGCCAAACGGTTTTACCGTTTATATGGTGACATCTTTAATTACGTGGCGACATTGGATCAACACGACAATGTCAGGATGGGGTAAAACATGGAACTCAGGGATCTACATGTGGTATTGACGGGTGCTACCGGTGGTTTAGGCGCAACTTTATCACTTGCATTAAGTGCCAGAGGGGCGGTGGTTTGCCTGGTTGGGCGCGACCCGGTCAAATTGCATGCTTTACAGAAAAGAATTGTCGCGCAGGGCGGAAGGTCGCATATTGTGGTGGCTGATCTGGCTCAGCCCAATATGGCCGGGCAAGTGCTCAAGCAATCATTGCGCGAAATGGGGCATGTAGATTTGCTGATTAATAATGCCGGGATTATTGAATTCACCGAATTTGCCCAACAAAGCGAAGTCAGCATTGATAACATGGTGCATACCAATGTGACGGCGACACTGGTCTTAAGCCGGACGTTTGTTGAATACTTTCTACAACGTGGCCGCGGGCACCTGGCATTCATCGGCTCCATTTTTGGCTCGTTGGGTTTCCCACATTTTGCGACTTACTGCGCCAGTAAATTCGCATTGCATGGGTTTAGCCAGGCGTTGCGACGCGAACTGGTGGATACCAATATCGGCATTACTTACGTTGCCCCCCGTGCGATTGCGACCCCGATGAATGACGAGCGTACCAGTGCCATGTGGCAGGCTTCAGGGCAGGCGGTTGATCAGCCACAAGTGGTGGCGGACAAGATCGTGCGAGCACTGGTCAAAGACCAGCAGGAATTGTTTATTGGTCAGCCACAAAGTTTCTTTGCCTGGCTGAATGGGCTGGCCCCCAAATTGGTGAACCTGGGCCTCAAGCAACAGACTGGCCTGGCGAAAAAGTTTTTATAAGGGATGGGGTGTGTTTACTCCCACTCCAGTTGCGGGTAAATGACATTGACATTGCGGCGGTTAGCGATGTCGAATAATTGCCATTTGTCTCGCTCTGAAGCCGCTGCGGTATCCATGGTTTGCTCCATGCTGATGCCTTGTTTAATGCTGCTGCGTACGTCAGACAGTAACAGGTTCAGATAATCCAACTCATTGCCAATGATGCTTTTCTGATCCGTACTCTCCAGTCCATGCCCGGGCACAATCAGTGTGTAGTGCGATTGACTCAGGTGTTCCAGTGCAGAAATTAGGCCTTTGATATCGCCTTCAACAACGGGTGTACGTTGCGCAAATAACAAGTCGCCCGCGAACAAGGTATTGGTGTTGGTATCCAGTACGGTTAAATCGGTATGTGTATGTGCAACACTTTGCGCTTGCAATTGCAGGACGCGTTTCCCGAGATCCAAGGTCTGCTGGCCATGCACTGCCATATCTGGCGTGACCGTGGTGCCCGCTTCACCCAGCAGGCGCGCATTGAGTTTTTCGTATTGCTCCTGGCGTAATAACATGGTGTTGGCCAACTTTTCGTGACCGACAAAATGCGTTTCACCATTTTTAAACGCCGCATTGCCATAGGTATGGTC
The DNA here is from genome assembly GCA_035565395.1 of Methylophilus sp. Lineage (GTDB taxonomy): Bacteria > Pseudomonadota > Gammaproteobacteria > Burkholderiales > Methylophilaceae > Methylophilus. The sequence continues at coordinate 22,657 of DATMSK010000074.1, forward strand.
AGGGTGGACATGGGTATTGATCACATAGCGCACCGGCAGTGGGCTGATGGCCTTGATGGCCTGCAGCAACTGCTCTCCCGTATGTTTGCTCCCGCCCGTGTCTATGACGGCAATCGCATCCCGGCCAATGATAACGCCCAGATTGCAAATATCACCCTGGTAACCATCATCAATATCCAGGTGTTTGCCATGGTGGACATAAATACCGTCGGCAACTTGTGTTAGCTCAAATGTCTCTGCGCACAAGGGGCTACAAAACGTTACAAAAGAGAATGCAACGCTGAGACACGAGAGCTTGATTTTTGATAACATGACAACCACCCAGGAATGTTTCATATATCATAATCAAATCATTCATGACGACAAAGTGACTACTGTCACAAGTAACTTCAAGGAGAAAACATGAGTTCCACGCAACGCTATACCAAAGTTGCTATTATTTTGCACTGGCTGATTGCGCTGGCCATTATTGCCATGTTTGCGTTGGGCTGGTACATGGGAGAGTTGCCTAAAGATGGCCCCAAGCAAACAGCGTTTGATTTGTTTGATCTCGGCATTTATACCTGGCAAATGGATGAACCAGCCAGTGCCAGAACCTTGTATTTCAATTTGCACAAATCACTTGGCTTCAGCCTGTTGTGGTTGATCCTGTTCCGCGTGTACTGGCGCATCAGCCATACTCCACCTGCCATGTTGGGCAGTTATTCCGACCTGGAGCGCAAAGTGGCAACCGGCGCCCATCATTTGTTATACCTGCTGATGGTAGCGATGCCTGTGAGTGGTGTACTCATGACCTTGTACAGCAAATATGGCCTGAAATGGTTCGGGCTGGAAGTATTTGGCGGTTTGGATAATGCAGATTTGCGTGACCTCTTTAAAGAGTCTCATGAACTGTTTGCCAATATACTGCTGGTCATTTTTATTGTGCATGTGGCTGGTGCGCTCAAACACCGCTTTATCGACAAAGATCAAACCATGTCACGTATGTCTTTAAAATAACTAGAAACG
>DATMSK010000075.1:0-4891 GCA_035565395.1 Methylophilus sp.
GCTCTGCAACTGGGTGAATTGCGTCTGGTAATCTTCTACCCATTGTTGCGCATGCAAGCGTTGTTTGGCGGTTGTACTGGCATGCAGGTTTGCGATGGTTTCGCAGGTTTGCTGCGTTAATTTATCGATATAAGCCTGGTAAACCGCATTCGGGCTGTTTTGCATACGTTCAAAGCCTGCGCGGACCAGTTGCGATTTTTCTTCGTTTGACGAGGCTGGATTGCGTAATGCCTTGAGGATAGACAGCGTATCTTCATCGCGCCGCAAAATTTCGGCATAGATGATGGCTGGATCAATGTCACTCCTGGCAATGACCTGTTTTAAAAGGGTGATTTGTTTTTCGTTTAAATCGCCATAGACCTTTTCAGCAAAATCCTGGGATTTTTCCAACCTGACCTCCCGCTGTTCTTCTATTGATTCCTGCCACCACTCCTCTTTCCATTCTTGGTTGCGTTTTTCCAATTTTTTCTCGAAATGCTGCAGTTGTTTGTCACTTAGTGTATCGGCGACGTCGACGATGATGGGGATGATTTTTGTTTGAAGCGTTTGCACATTTGATTTGATGGCTTCAATGCGCTGGCAGGCAGTTTGTGCGCTCATATCATGGCTGAGGTCATCGTGTATCTCATCCAGCAACGATACATAACGTGGTAATTCGTTTTTACGATGCCATGCATGCAACGCCTGCAATGCTGGTTTCAGTTTGGCTTTTTGTGCTGCAGTAAAATCAAAATAATCATCCAGCCGCCATGCGATAAGCGCCGGTGCGTTGTTGTAAGCGGTCTTGACCACGCTACAACTCATGATTGAAACAGCGAGCGTGAGGATGAAAAGGGTTTTGATGATTCGCATGTTTCTACGACCATCACTGACAAGCTAAGTTTGCGATACCGTCAATTGGCAATCACTGCTTAGAGTGTCTATGCGGTCAGATGCCCTTGCCTGACCTTGGCACTGAATGATGAAGAGACTGGGTAATGCCAGGCAGCGCATGGCTGCCTGGTGGCCGGGCTAATGTTGATAGCCAGGAGGTGGCGGAGGTGGGGGGTAATAGCTGGTGCCACTATTCGCTGGTGCGGTGTTTGTCCCCTGCGAATAGGTCCTTGCCATGCTGGCCGGGACCGGGATTTTATGCCCGGCCGCATACATGCACTGATAGTAGGCATTGTCGTATTTGTCCTGCGCGTTCATGCCGCTGACAGACGCCGTATTGGCGCCCACAGCGGCACCCGACAATCCACCTACGCCAGCACCGATGGCGGCGCCTTGACCACCGCCTGCGGCTGCGCCAATCGCTGCACCGACGACTGTCCCTACCGCCGTGGTGGCTGCCAGGCTGGCGTTATATTGCTGGTTGACGGTTTTGCCGCCAATTTGTGTCAGTGCAAAGTCACGGCAGGATAAGTCATCGGCACGGAACACATTAAAGTCCTTACCTGTGCCTGGCAACGCCATATTGCTGGGCCCGGTCGGGTTGGTGGCACAGGCAGGCAAAGTCACTGCCACTGCCACAATCATCAATTTCTGGTAAATGTTCATGGCTTTACCTTACTTGGCAGAGGTGCCAGGTGGGGGTGAAGGCGTCACCTGTTTCCAGCCAGCCGGGCATTCTTTCACATAGGGATAATAGCCGTCAGACTGTTCGCAGTAATACCAATAGCCTTGCCCATTGCCGTTGCTGGCACTGGCTGCAGGCGGTGTCGTCTGTGCGGGTGCCGTTTGTGTGGATGATGTGCTACCGCTACCTTGTTCGATATAGACTTGTGGCTGTGGTGGTTGAGTCACGATCACAGGTGGTGGGCTATAGACATAAGGGTAGGGATAAGCCGCATAGGGATACGGATAAAATGGGTAGGGTGAGCCGAAGTAAAAGCCCACATTGCCGCGCCAGCCACCATGCCATCCGCCGTGTCCAGGTGGGTGCGCATAGGCGAAAGTGCTGGCAAGTGCCATGCCTGCCATCAGGCTGCTAAACAATAATTTTTTCAACTTGATCATATCGCCTCCGTCACGAATACTCCTGTTTGTAAGACAGAAGCATACGCATATTTATCCGGCAAGACCGGGGCGGTTTTGTATCAGAGTGTATCTTTGCGGGGCCTGGTGGCGGATAGTGTTAGGTAGCCACCGCCTAACTGCGGTATGCTTATCCATGAACGTTTGCAAATCGTGAATCCTCATGCAACAGCAATCCATACAGCAGATCAATCTTTCTTACGACCCGCAGCAAGACCGCTTGCTGATGAAAACGGCTGTCAGCCAGGAGCAGGAAATCCAGTTGTGGATCACCTACCGGGTGGCCCGAGAAATCTTCAAGGTCTTCAACCGCGAGGCACATTTACCAATGTCGGCAAATGCGCCACTTGAGCATGCGCAGACGCTCACGGATGCGACACGCCAGTTTGAACAGGAGGCCGAAGCCGTGCAGCAACTGGATGATCTGGATTTTGCCACCGCCTACCAGCAACGGCCCAGCACGGTCAGCGAGCAGGTGCTGTTGGTGGTTGAAGCACGTTTTGTTTCCGTGAATGACCGCTTGAACAATATGCAATTGGTCTGCGCCAATGGCATTAACGTGAATATGGGCCTGAGCCCGCAATTGGTGCTGGCGATCAGCCGTATGCTCATGATTGCCAGCCAGGAAGCAGGCTGGATACTGCCTGCACAAAAGGAACCAGAAGCGGTTTCCAGCATCGTAATGCAGGTACCTACAGAAAAACAGGTGTTACATTGATTGATTTTACTTATTTGGGTGACAGCGGCATTCACGTGTCAAAAGTGACGCTGGGCACCATGACCTTTGGTGACCAGAATACCCAGGAAGACGCGAACAGCCAGCTCGATTTTGCCTTAGCGCAAGGCATTAACTTTATTGATACGGCCGAGATGTATCCGGTGCCGCCGCGGGCAGAAACCGTGACACGGACCGAAACCATGTTGGGGCACTGGATCAAGACACAGCGGCGCGACCGCTTTGTGCTGGCCAGCAAAGTGGCCGGCCCCAGGCGTGGTATGCACTGGATCAGGGGTGGCCCGACCGGCATGGACCGCGCCAATATCCGCCAGGCTGTGCATGACAGCCTGACACGCTTGCAAACCGATTATCTTGATGTGCTTTACCTGCACTGGCCCGAACGCAATGTGCCCATGTTTGGCCAATACCAGTTCGACCCCAATGCCGAGCGGGATGCGAATGGCCAGCCCCAGGCATGGATATCTATCCAGACCCAGCTTGAAGTGCTGGGCGAGTTGATCCAGGAAGGCAAAATCCGGGCGATAGGCTTGAGTAATGAGCAACCCTGGGGCGTGATGGAGTTTTTGCGCGTGTCACGCGAGCAGGGCTTGCCGCGGATTGCGGTGCTGCAAAATTGCTACAACCTGATGAATCGCGGCATGGAGTTTGGCATGACCGAGGTGCTTTACCGCGAGCGCATCAGCCTGGCCGCCTATTCACCGCTGGCGTTTGGCCACCTGACCGGCAAGTATGTGGACGACCCTGCGACGCCTGGTCGCGTCACTTTATTCCTGGGATATGCCCAGCGGTATAAAAAGCCGGCAGTGCCCACAGCCTCTAAAGCCTATACCGAGCTGGCCCGGGCCCATGGGTTGACGCCGACGCAATTGGCGCTCAGCTTCGTGTATCACCGCTGGTTCGTGGGGACCACGATTATCGGTGCCACCAGCATGGCACAACTGCAGGAGAACATTGCGGCGTATCAGGTCCGCCTGAGCGATGACGTATTAGATGCCATTGAACAACAACACTTGATCATGATGAATCCGGCGCCCTGACCATTGCGCCAAAGAAGGGAATCCACATGTTAAAACCTGGCGACCTGCGCAACAAAATACTGCGCAGCTTCCTTTTTTTTGCCTTGAGCCTGAGCGCAGGCATAGCCTTGGGAAATGATTTGCAGAATGCCCTGCATACCTGTCAAACCGAGTTTAGTAATGATGCCAGCCGCCGTTTGGTATGCTTCGACCAGGTCGCGCAGCAATATGCTTCGGTGCCGCCTACGGCGGCTATTCACTCAACCAAGCAGGCTGCGCTGGTGGAAAAAGTGGATGCAAAAACCAATTACCTGGCGCGTAAATGGCACTTGAATGCCGATGATGAACTGCACTTTACCGACCTGGAGACCTACCAGCTCAATTACGTGGTGGCGTCTTATTCCAATAACCCGAATGATGTGCCGACTTCACCTTCCAGGCCCAATACCCAGGATCGCGATTTAAATAATAACGACCTGCACTTCCAGATCAGCCTGAAAACCCAGCTCATGAACCTGTCTGACTGGTTGCCTGAAAACCAGTGGATACATAGTGCGCGTTTATGGGGTGCTTATACACAGCAATCTTTCTGGCAGGTGTATAGTGCCAGCCAGTCACGTCCTATGCGGGATCATAATTACTCGCCGGAATTAATCCTGTCATTAGGTTTAAACAAGCCTGGGGAAGCCAAGCAATGGGCGGCCATGCCAGATATGCTTAACCTGGGCGTCGTGCATGAATCCAATGGGCGTTCCGAGCCGCTTTCACGCAGCTGGAACCGGATCTACCTGCAAGGGGGCTGGCAACTGAATGACCGCTACAGCCTGTTGTTCCGTCCCTGGTGGCGTATTCCAGAGAGCAAGGCCAATGACGATAACCCTGATATCAGCAAATACATGGGCTATGGCGATGCGGTCTTGCGCTGGGATAACGAGGCAAACACCACAGCCGCCAGCGTGACTTTACGTAATAACTTGCGCAGTGATAACAAGGGATATGTGAAACTGGATGTGCAGTACAAACCGCTCAAAAGTGAAAGTGTGCGCTTTTATGCCATGCTGGCGAGCGGCTATGGCGTTTCGTTACTGGATTACAACCAGGCACAAACCATGTTTGGCAT
>DATMSK010000076.1:0-5905 GCA_035565395.1 Methylophilus sp.
AGGGACGGCCTGACAGATTTTTATAAATTGCTCAACTTCTAGCGAACAACGGCCGACCAGCGCACCATCTATTTCCTGCTGATTTAATAATTGTACCGCATTTTGCGGGTTTACGCTGCCCCCATAGAGGATTTTTAGCGTTTGAGCCGCAGCTTTATCTGCAGCCGCAACAGTCTCACGAATAAACGTGTGCATGGCCACCGCCTGCTCGGCAGAAGCCGCCAGTCCGGTACCAATTGCCCAGATTGGCTCATAGGAGACAATAGTCCCTGCAAACGCCTCCCCGCCAAACAGGCGAATAATGGTTTCAAGCTGTTTGCCAACCACGCGCTCCATCACACCCGCCTCGCGTTCCAGCAAGGTTTCACCGACACATAAAATCGGGATCAAACCATGACGTTTGGCCATCATAAATTTTTCGGCAATATTTTCATCAGACTCACAATAAGCCGTGCTGCGCTCAGAGTGGCCGATAATGACATACTGCGCCGCAAAGTCTCGCAACATTTCCGCACTCACCTCACCGGTATAAGCCCCCTCTTCATATTTGGCAATATTTTGCGCCCCCCATGCCAAACGGCTGCCAGTAAGCAAGGATTGCATTTGCCCCAGGTAAGGGTAAGGTACACACACAATCACATCGGTTTGCGGCAACGCTTGCAGCCCTTGCAGGTATCCATGGATCAAAGTTTGGTTACGGGCAAGATTGCCATGCATTTTCCAGTTGGCAACAACTAGTTTATGAGATGAAACGTGGGAGATATCAGAACGTGACATGCAGAAATTAACTCACAATGTGCGAAGCAAAGGCTTCGACCGAATTCGCGTTGCGCGAATTTTACGCTGGCACACTGTGAGCAGCAAGTATAAAGACAAATATTGCCTTGGGCAGGCAACCCGCTTACCCGCCCAACACGGAAAGTGCACTAAGCCATCAGGAATGGATAATCTGTATACCCATGCTCGGTGCCGCCATAAAACGTGGATTGATCCGCCTGATTTAACGGCGCATCCTTGGCCAGACGCGCCACGAGATCCGGATTGGCAATAAATGGTACGCCATAGGCAATCGCATCCGCATGTCCACTGGCAATCGCCGCATTGCCGCGCGCCTTGTCATAACTCAGGTTAGCAATATAGCCATGATTAAATAGTTTGCGCATTGCCGCGAAATCAAACGGCTCAGACTCACCACCACCGTGAATACCCCCTTCAACCACATGCAAATAGGCCAGATTGAATGCATTCAAAGTCTTGGTGACCGCATCAAACGTGTTCTGCGCCTGACTATCATGCATATCATTGAATGGATTCACCGGTGATAATCGCACACCTACTTTATCCGCCCCGATGGTATCCACAACCGCTTGCACTACCTCACGCAACAAGCGGCTGCGGTTTTCGATCGAGCCTCCATATTGATCCTGGCGCTGATTAGTGCCATCCCTCAGGAACTGATCCAGCAGGTAACCATTGGCAGCATGCACTTCTACACCATCAAAACCGGCAGCTATGGCGCATCGTGTCGCGTGCACATAATCCTGCACAATACCCGCCAACTCAGTTACCTCCAGCGCGCGGGGTGTGACAAAATCCTGCAAGCCTTGATAAGTAAAGGCCTGTCCCGCCGGTTTAATGGCTGATGGTGCCACAGGCGTCGCCTGGTTAGGCAGCAAACTCGGGTGAGAGATGCGGCCAACATGCCATAACTGAATGACAATTTTTCCACCCTTAGCATGTACGGCATCGGTGACTTTTTTCCAGCCAGCCACTTGTGCATCAGTATAGATCCCAGGCAAAGCTGGATAGCCATGCGCCATGGGCGAAATCGGCGTCGCTTCTGTAATAATCAACCCAGCCGTGGCGCGCTGCTCGTAGTAAGTCACATTCATCGCCTGCGGCACACCGCCCTCACCGGCACGGTTACGCGTCAAAGGTGCCATCACAACACGGTTCTGCAGTGCAAGACTTCCCAGTTTTACCGGGGAAAACAAATCCAATGCCATCTTTATCTCCATCTATTCAATTGCGCCTGAAAAACAACTATGCGGACTTGAGCCTACATACCCAAGTCCGCACATCATGCCTACAAAAACTTTAAGATTTACTTGGCTTTAACGCCTTCGATCAGCAAGGTGATTTCAATATCATCTCCGACTGGCGCTCCGGCACCGGTTGCCCAGCCAAAGCCATAATCAGAAGCCTTGATCGTCAAGTGACCTTCAAAGCCAGCGCGTTGGCCGCCCCATGGATCTGCACCATACCCAAGCACTTTGACCGGAATATCCACCAGCTTGGTGACACCATGCATGGTCAACTTGCCTTGCATCACAGCCTGTGTCTGGTTGCTTGCAGTAATTTTGGTGCTTTCAAACAGAATTTGCGTGTACTTGCCTACATCGAGGTACTTGTCCGCTTTAATATGCTCATCACGTTTACCAAAACCGGTATTTACACTGCTGACATTGATCGCAGCACGCACTGTGGCCGTGTTGAGGTTAGCAGGATCAAGCGTAATCACGCCTGTCACATCGTTAAAAGTTCCAGAGGTTTTGGATACCACATGACGGATACTGAAATTGGCAAAACTATGTGTCGCATCAATATTGTAGGTATCGGTTGCAGCCCAAGCCTGCGTCGCTGCTAACAAACCCAGCGCAAGAATGATTTTTTTCACTTATTGTCTCCTTAGTGTTTGGTCTTTTACCGCTGCATTAAGCGGATTTGGAAAATCGCTGGGTAATCGTGGCCACACGTTCACCCAAGTGCTCAGCGGTGAGTAAATCACTCTGAATGGGTGCCAAGTCAGGCCCCTGATCGGAGTTAGCCTGCGCCATGGCACCCAAAAAGCTGCCCAAACGATTTAAATCGTTGACCGAGCCTTGGCTATTATTGTTCCCTGGCAATAAATCTTGCCCCACCCAAATCATGCCATGTTGTGCCGCAAATACCGCCAACTGGATCAGAGTACTCAATTTATCCCCGCTCTGGCTGGCAGATGTGGTAAACCCGGCGGCGACTTTATCTTTCCAATCACGGGTGTACCATGCTTTTGAGCTGGCATCCATAAAGGTCTTAAACTGACCGGAAGCAGAACCCATATAGGTGGGACTACCAAAAATAATGGCATCACTGGCCTTGAGCACCTCCCATTGCTGCTGCGCTTCGTCCACAGTCAGCAAATTCACGGTCACACCGGCCACTTTTTGCGCACCACGCGCTACCGCTTTGGCCTGCTCGGCAGTGTGTCCATAACCACTATGATAAACAATTGAAACCTGAGTCATTTTTTAGCTCCTTATCAACAATTCAAAAACATTATTCGGTCACTTGTGGCAAATCAAACCACAACACTTCACTATTACTGATTGCGCGCATATTTAACTCACTGGCTGCATCCACCTTGAGCGCATCACCACTTTGCAGTCGCTGCCCCTCAATTTCTACTTCACCGCGCGCAATATGCAGATATGCGGAACGGCCAGCCATCACATGCACAGGCAACGCTGCATCCGCACTCAGCACCGTCGCATACAATGACACATCCTGATGTACTTTTAATGACCCTGCCTGCGCACCTGGTGAGGCAATCAGTGCCCAGCGATTTTGCTTGTCTGCCACGGAAATGGTTTTGTCCTCATAACCAGGCGCCAGCCCCAAAGTGTCTGGGGTAATCCAGATTTGCAATAAATGTGCGGTGGTTTGCCCGGATGCATTCATCTCGCTATGTCGCACACCAGTACCTGCCGTCATACGCTGTACATCGCCAGCACGAATCACTTCGCTATGCCCCATACTGTCTGTATGGCGCAACTCACCTTCCAGCATGTAGGTAATAATTTCCATATCTTGGTGACCGTGCATACCAAAGCCTGCCGCGGGAGCGATCTTGTCGTCATTGATCACCCGCAATACCGAATACCCTATATTGTCAGGATCGTAATAACTGGCAAATGAAAAACTATGGAAGCTCTCCAGCCAGCCATGATGTGCGTAACCACGTGTATTTGAAGGGCGAACATGTAACATTTATTCACTCCGTTTGAAAGATTAAATGTATGATAAAAAAACACTTAATCTTTTGATAGCAAAACATTTTGCATTTCTTGTTCAGTTTTTTTGATTAATATCTCATGACCATTAAACTCAGCCTGGAAGCTCTGGAAGTCATTGACGCCATCGACCGCAAAGGCAGTTTTGCTGCCGCGGCAGAATCCCTGTACCGCGTCCCCTCCGCATTGACTTACACCATACGTCGCCTGGAAGAAGACTTGGGGCTGGAATTATTTGACCGCAGCGGCCACCGTGCCACCTTGACTGCCGCTGGTGCCGAACTACTGAAAGAAGGGCGTTATTTGCTGGATGCCGCCCATGCCCTTGAACAGCGGGTGCAACGCATTGCCACCGGGGTAGAAACCGATATTACGCTCGCCATCAGCGACCTGTTCGACTTCCATCCGATCTTGCAGATTTTGCAAGACTTTTACCAGCAAGGCTTTGGTACCCGGGTAAAACTGTTGCGCGAAGTATATGGCGGCAGCTGGGACGCACTACAATCCGGGCGAGCAGAACTCTCAATCGGCGCACCCGGTGATGCGCCACCCGGCGGTGTATTCTCCACGCACCTGCTCGGCCAACTGGAGTTTGTATTTGCAGTTGCCCCCCATCACCCACTAGCCGCTCTGCCAGAGCCTTTAAGTGCCAGTGATATTGTGCAGCACCGCGTCGTCGCAGCGGCAGACAGCTCACGCAACCTGCCACCACGCACTTCCGGCATCCTGACGGGACAAGACATACTGACGGTACCAGATATGCATACCAAGTTGCAGGCGCAAATATCTGGCATTGCCATCGGCTACCTGCCAAAATTCCTGGCACAATCCGCTGCCAATCAAGGGCAACTCATCATCAAACAAGTCTCCGAGCCCAAGCCACTTGCGCCCATCTTCATTGCCTGGCGCCAACAACGCCCGGCTGAAATGGGCAAAGCCATGCAATGGTTGCTAAAACAATGCGCCCAACTGTCATTGGAGCAATTGCTCAACAAATGATTTATCATCATCGATGTCTGATGAAATGGATTTAAGATGTCTCAAGAACAACTGCCTGAAGAGTTTGAACCGCTCAACCGCATCGCGATTAAAGCCATGCTCTGGCTCAATGGTCTCGCCCACATCATCATTGGCCTGGCGTTGGCCGTCTCCGTCATTATGTTTACCTGGCTGTTTTTTCTTGACGTGAAAGAAGCCGCTTACGCACACAACCTTGTACACGGTTTCTTGCGAGCACTTGGCACACTGATGTTGCTGTGGTCAATTTCGGCCCTGATTTCTGCCGAAATCCGCTACCTGCGTGGTCATAAACTGCTGGTTGAAACCTTTGTCGAGGTTGTACTGGTGATGTTTTTGCGCAAACTGATCGTATTACCCGTGCAAGATGCTACGCCTACATATGAAGAAATAGGCATCTGGCTAGCAGGGGCTTTCGTCATGGGGCTGGTCTATATCCTGATCCGCCTTGCAGATAAAAACAGTAGCAGATAACCATGCAAGACGAAGACTTTATGCGCATGGCGATCGCACTGGCCCAGGAAGCGGCAAGCTTGGGTGAAGTGCCTGTGGGTGCAGTGGTGGTAAAAAATGGTGTGGTCATCGGCCAAGGCCGCAACGCTCCTATTAGCCTCAACGACCCCACTGCGCACGCTGAAATCCAGGCCATGCGCGAAGCCGCGCAATATCTGAACAATTACCGCCTGGTCGGCTGCACACTTTACGTCACCCTAGAGCCCTGTGCGATGTGTAGCGGCGCTATCCAGCATGCCCGTATCGCCCGACTGGTTTATGGCGCAAGTGATGCTAAAACCGGTTGCTGTGGCAGCGTGATTGACTTGATGAAAGAACAAAAA
>DATMSK010000077.1:0-7092 GCA_035565395.1 Methylophilus sp.
CCACACTTCCTGGTCTCCAAGACAGGCTGGTAGTGTCATGGATCAGATGACATATTCTGGTGGCTACTCACGCGGATGGTTTGTTGTTCGTAAAGTGCGTATAGCGTTTCCAGGCCAAACTGGATCACCGATTCTCGGGGTAATTGCGGCATGCTCACGGCTAAATCTTGCAGGTGATGGTGTGTTGTTTTTCTATGTGCCTGCAATTGTTGCAATAGCTGATAGGTCGCTGCATTGAGTTGTATGAATCTGATCTGGAAATCTGCTGTGCGATAGACCAATAAAAAGGTGGCTGCAGGCGCGATCGTGCTTTGCTTTTTAGAGAGCTGGTGCACCGGAAAGTCATAACGTAGCAGGCGATGTGCTGCTGGCAATTGCACCTCACAATATAACAGTGCGCTGGCCTCCAACATCGGCTCAGTTAAAACGGCCACTGGCTCAGAATCCACTTGCCTGCTGAGCGCCAGTTCTATCCATTCATAATGGGCAAGTTGTGCTGTGTAGTCTGGTAGTCCGGTTTCCGGTAATACTAATGATTGCAAGAAATCAACAAAACTGCCTGGAATATCTTGGAATAACGGGCTTTTAAATGGCTGTGAAAAGAAACACTGCCGGACCAGTTGAGTGAAACGGCGTTTGCCAAGAATGCCCAGCAACACAGGAAAGCACACGCTGACGCTGGCGAAAAAATTGTTAAAGACAATTTCACGGTAAACGCGCATGCGTTGTTCACTGACATCCGCTGGCGTGCTGTTTTTGGAAGGGTGCCGCAAATGTGCGGTGAACGCTGCCTGGTAAACCTGGAAGGCAGCCATCATGCAACCTTGTCTCGGGAGGGCTGGTGCTTAGAGCGAGCATGATTTTGCAAGTGGGCGATACGGTCCACTTCTAGCATCAAGGTCGCTAAGGGAGGGATATTGCTATCGCGTTCCAGCAAAGTGGGAAACGCGCCAAAGCTTTTATACGCATACTCAAGTAAGTGCCATACCGGGTCGATAATCGCCTCGCCATGAGTGTCAACCAGTAGGCCAGGTTCCACTTGCAGATGCCCAGCCATATGGCTGTAGACTACGCGTTCAGCTGGAATCTGATCCAGGAATAGGTGAGGATCAAAGCCAAAATTGACACTATTCACATACACATTGTTGAGGTCAAGGTGTAAGTCGCAGTCAGCCTCAGACAGCACTGCGTTAATGAAGCTGATTTCATCCATCTCGGAAATCGGTGCAGCGACATAAAAGGAAGTGTTTTCTACGGCTATGCGTTGCTGCAGAATATCTTGTACCTGGCGGATTCGATTGGCCACATAGCGGACAGCCTCTTCAGTAAACGGAATCGGTAGCAAGTCGTAGAGATAACCGTTGGCCGTGTCACTGCAATAACTTAAATGTTCGGTATAGAGGGGGATCTCAAAATCAGCCAGGAATTGCTTTACCTGTTTCAGGAACGAGAGGTTGAGCGGATCAGGCCCGCCCAGTGACAGGCATAACCCATGGCAAACAATCGGATAATGCCGGCGTAACCAGTCGAGCTCTACTGCATATTTCCCCCCTGCCGCGATCCAGTTTTCAGGGGCGATTTCGATAAACTGTAAATTCGATAGCCAGGGTTGCCCCTGTTGTTGAATGAGCTGGGGCAGTAGCTCGCGTTTAAGCCCTAGCCCAGCGCCATGAATATCCGACAGATGTGCCATGCGCCGCAGGTGAGGTGATTATTTGCTGGCGTGGCAGGATCCTTCTTTCATTTTCTCTGCCGAGCATGACCCCTCTTTAGATTTATGATGATGGCAAGATCCTTCTTTTGTTTTGCCGGTGGCAGCCCCATCCTCTTTTACATGTTTCTTGTCTGCGCCACATTTACCACTGCTGCATTTACCTTCTTTGGCTTTGCTGTCAGAGGCATCTGCAACCTGGTAGCCTTGTGCCAGTGTTTTTAATTCAAACGGATTTTCCGCGTTGGCAGATGATGCAGCGATGGATAAAGCCACGGCACCAGTAATGACAGCGATCTTATGAGTAGTCATGTGAATTCCTTTTCAATACAGAGTTTAAAAGCAGGCGTCAGTAGAACTTATCCAATTGCTGCGTAATACGTTCCCTCGCTGCCAACGATAACTGAATATCCTCGCCTTCGGCAACTTGTTGCTGCCAACGTTCCATATAGCGGCGAATCAACTTCAGCTGTTGCGTAAAGCGTCGGCAATACACACAAATCAGCAAATGAACTCTGACGGCCCAACGCTCACGCCAAGTGAGGGGGCGGTCAAGTGATTGCGACACCAGCAAGCTGGTTTGTTTGCAACTCAACATCTCTTTTTCCGTTTCACAATTGACGTGTTACCAATGTATTTCAAGGCATTTCCGCAGTCCCATGCGGGCACGATATAACATGACCCAGGCATTGGTCGTGGTGATCTCGAGTTCCTTACAGATTTCTTCATTATCCATTTCGTCGACATCGCGCATGGTGAAAATGGCCGCCAATTTCTGCGGTAAACGTTCCATGCACTGCTGTAACACTTTCAAAAACTGTGTTTGCTGCAATGCGTCATGTGGAATATCCCAAACCTGCGGTTTTTCAGCCCAATGCCCAGTGTCATCAAAAAAATCATCCATATTGGCATCTTCTTCACTAAGCAGTTCAGAGACCGCGGTCTCGCGCACCTGTTTGCGCATGCAATCAATGATTTTGTGTTTGAGAATGCCGGTTAACCAGGTGCGTGGGCTAGATTGTTCGGCAAAGTTAGGGTTTTTAATGGCTGCGAGTAAAGTCTCTTGCACCACATCTTCTGCCTGATGCGGGTCCCGCAACCTTGCCAGTGCAAAGCGGTAGAGATAGTCACCGTGCTCATTGAGCCAATCATGCGGGTTAGTTGCCATGGCGGCTATTGAAGCATAATTTAGGCAGAGGGGGCAATGCCGGCGCGTTGTTCAATCAAGTTCAGGTAATGTGCCGCATCCAAGCCCGTTTGATTGCGTTGCGCCAGCCAGATAGTTTCGGCCAAACATTCGAGTAGTGCATGTTGGGCTTCGTGTTCTTCCTGGAAGCGTGTGCACAGTTTGCCATAAGCAGGGGTGATGCCAATTGGCTGGTTGATGCTGATTTGCTCTTGAATGGAAAGATGCAAACTCATATGCAAGAAGGGGTTGGTTTCGCCCATTTCCGGATAATAGGTCTGTTCAAGGTATTGCTCGGGATGATCCAGGATCGCATGGTATTCAGGATGCATATGCATGATGCCAACGGCCATTTTTTCAAGCTCGGTCAGCATGTGCTGCTGTTTGAATTTGGCCCAGGCATCAAAGAAAAACTGGCGGACTTCGTCACGGCTCGGATTAAATAGGGCCATACTCACGCTCCTGCCGGTGGGGCCACCGGATATATTTGCTTATCGTGAAACTCACATAAATCGGCAATGCAACACTCTCCGCATTTCGGGTTGCGGGCAATACACGTGTAACGTCCATGCAAAATCAGCAAGTGGTGGGCGTCTTTTAAAAACTGCTTGGGAGTCGTGCTCAAAAAGCGTTTTTCGACTTCCATCACGTTTTTTCCCGGTGCCAGCTTGGTGCGGTTGCCGACGCGAAACAAATGTGTATCAACAGCAATGGTGGGCTGGCCAAATGCTGTATTCAGGATGACGTTGGCTGTTTTGCGCCCCACGCCAGCTAATGCCTCCAGTGCTTCACGATTGTCTGGCACCTCGCCGCCATGCAAAGTAATTAATTGGTGGCAGCATTTGAGCACATTATTCGCCTTGGCATGGTAAAGGCCTATGGTCTTGATGTGGCTTTCCAGGCCTTCCAGGCCCAAATCCAGAATCGCTTGTGGTGTATTAGCGACCTTGAACAGCTTGCGGGTTGCGATATTCACGCCTTTATCTGTTGCCTGTGCGGACAGAATCACAGCAATCAGTAACTCGAATGTGGAGCTGTGTTCCAGCTCTGTGGTCGGGTTGGGAATGGCTTGTGCCAGCCGCTCAAATATTGCCAGTCTTTTTTGTGCATTCATAAAACGGTTTCAATCATCGGTCACAGGGATTAGCCTGTCTTTTGTGCTTTGACACGTGCCATCGCGGCAGCAAGGGCTGTTTTTTTGAGTGAGTCAGTGTTTGCCTGAACCTCAGGTATTTCTGGTGTCAGTTTGTGCTTATTGTAAGTGTGGGCTTTTGCCTGCTTTTCAAGCGCGAGGCGGGCCAGTCGTTGTTGGTGGCGTCGCCTGGCTTGGTCCGCTTCCGTTTTGCTCATGGCGACTGGTCGGCCGGGAATAGGCTGCATGTCTATGCAATCCACCGGACAGGGCGGTAAACATAGCTCACAGCCAGTGCACTCCTGAGTAATCACAGTGTGCATGAGTTTAGATGCGCCCAAGATGGCATCCACCGGACAGGCCTGGATACACAAAGTACAGCCTATGCATGTTTCTTCGTCAATCCAAGCCACCGCTTTTGGTTTAGTGACGCCATGGACTGGATTTAGGGCTTGGTAGGGACGTTGTAGTAGTTGGGCAAGTGCATGAATGCCAGCTTCGCCACCCGGCGGGCATTGATTGATATTGGCTTCCTTGCGGGCGATGGCCCAGGCATATGGTTTGCAGCCATCATAACCACATTGGCGGCATTGGGTTTGTGGCAATAGCGCGTCGATCTGCACAACCAAGGCTTCCAATCCGGAGGTGTCTTGTCCTGATGTCTGGTCGTGGCGGGGTGTTTGCATCCTGTCGCGCAAAGGTGTTCTTTAGTCAATTTGGATAAGCGGTATTATAACTGAAAGCGTATAGCCCTATGGCTAGGGCTAAGTGCTCGCTACTGATAGATTGAGTGACTGTCCAACCCTGTGAGTTGCCAGCATTGGCTGGATGAGGCATTCTGTGACTAGCTGCGCGTGTTCTTTGGCGTTCGGGCGGATAATCAGTTAAAATATTCGCTTTATTCTTAATATGGCGCTAGGTATGTTAACGGGCAGTTTGGTCGCAATCGTAACTCCAATGTTTGAAGATGGACGTTTGGATCTGGACGCCCTTAAAAAGCTCATCGACTTTCATGTAGATGCAGGCACGGATGGGATTGTCATTGTCGGTACGACTGGCGAGTCGCCAACCGTGGATGTGGATGAGCATTGCTTGCTGATCAAGACTACGATTGAGCATGTTGCCAAGCGTGTCCCTGTCATTGCCGGGACTGGTGCAAACTCTACAGCAGAAGCCATCGAACTGACCGCCAAAGCCAAATCACTGGGTGCCGATGCCTGCCTGCTGGTCGCCCCCTATTACAACAAGCCATCGCAAGAAGGCTTGTACCAGCATTTTAAAGCGGTCGCTGAAGCCGTCGATATTCCACAGATTTTGTACAATGTGCCTGGACGTACAGGTTGCGACCTGAGCAATGAGACTGTTCTACGCTTGGCGAAAATTCCTAATATTGTGGGGATTAAAGATGCTACCGGCGGCATAGAGCGTGGCACAGACTTGCTGTTGCGTGTGCCAGCAGATTTTGCCGTCTATAGTGGGGATGATGCGACATCGCTGGCATTGATGTTGCTCGGAGGCAAAGGGGTGATTTCAGTCACGGCCAATGTTGCTCCCAAGTTAATGCATGAGATGTGCGAGCAGGCTCTAAAAGGCAACCTGGCCGCCGCCAAGGCAGCGAATGCCAAATTGTTTGCCTTGCATCAAAAGTTGTTTGTCGAGGCCAACCCAATTCCTGTGAAATGGGTATTACAACAAATGGGATTGATTGGCACCGGTATTCGTTTGCCACTGGTCAATTTGTCCAGCCAATATCATGAGGTATTGCGCAATGCCATGCAGCAGGCAGAGATTCCTGCTTGAATGGGCTAACACTAATTTAGGATGAAATAAGTGAAATACATGAGTCATGTTTGGTTACAACGTGTTGTGCTGGCCAGTCTGGTCACTGTGCTGGCAGCTTGCGATTCCATCCCGTTTATTGATAACAGTTCTGATTACAAGGGCGCTGGCCGTTCCAAACCACTGGAAGTGCCGCCAGACCTGACCGCCGTACGTACCAGCAGTACTTATAATGTGCCTGGCAGCACCAGCTACTCTGCCTACAGCCAGGGCCAGGAAGCCCAGGAGCAGAATGGGCCGCAACCCGTTTTGGCTGACATGAAAAACGTGCGTATGGTGAAAGCTGGCCAGCAACGCTGGCTGGTGGTCAATGCACCGCCGGAAAAAATCTGGCCGATTGTGCGTGACTTTTGGCTGGATCAAGGGTTCGCGGTGAGGGTGGAGAATCCTGAGCTTGGTGTGATTGAAACTGAATGGCTGCAATCCGATGCCATCAAGCCCAAGGAAGATAACCGTGGCTATGGTGAAAAATTCGATGCCTGGCTGGATAAACTATCTGGTTTTGCTGACCGCCGTAAATTCCGCACACGCCTGGAGCGCGGCGAGAAAGACGGTACCACTGAAATCTATATGACGCATCGTACCGTCGCAGGTGCACCAGATGATGGCAAAAACTATGTGCAGACCCAACTGGGTGTCATTGATACAGGCTACCGTAAAGATGCAGCAGAAAATAAAAACAATGCCGGGCAGGAGTTTGATGCTGATCTGGATGCCGAGTTGCTACGCCGTATGATGGTGAAGCTGGGCCTGGATGAACAAAAAGCTGATCAGGTCATGACGCAAGCGGCTTCTGACAAGCGTGCAGATGTCGTCAAAGAATCAGATCAGAGCGTGACCTTGAAACTCAATGAGCCATTTGATCGCGCCTGGCGCCGTGTCGGTCTGGCATTGGATCGTATTGGTTTTGTGACGGAAGATAAAAACCGTTCAGAAGGCATTTTCTATGTGCGCTATGCGGATACAGATGCAGAAGATCCAATCAAGCAGAAGAAAGGCTTGCTGGAGCGCTTGAAGTTCTGGGGCAGCGACGATGACGATAAGAGCACGACACCTAAAGATGTGAAGCCAGGGGATAAAACCAAATTCTGGAAGGGAACATCTGACGGCGATAAATCCAGCAAGCAATACCATATCCAGGTGCTGGAAAATGCGGATGACACCACGGATGTCTATGTGCTAACGCCTGAAAACAAACGCAATACTTCCACCACAGCGAACCGT
>DATMSK010000078.1:0-9054 GCA_035565395.1 Methylophilus sp.
AACCGATCCTAGTAGTGGTGCCGGTGTGCAGGCAGATATCATGGCACTTGCCAGTATTGGTTGTTACCCGCTTTCAGTGATTACCGGCATTACGGTACAAGATACCGTGGGTGTCGAAAATATCATGCCGCTAGATGCAGATCTGATCAACGAGCAAGCGCGGACAATATTGGAAGATGTGTCGGTCAGTGCATTTAAACTGGGTTTGTTAGGGAGTGTCGAAAACGTGGCAGTGATTGCCGAGATCGTCGCAGACTATCCGGATGTGCCTTTGATCATAGACCCGATTCTGGCCTCAGGCCGTGGTGATGAACTGTCTAACGAGGAAATGCAGGCGGCCATGTGTGAGCTGCTGTTCCCACAAGCGACACTCATCACCCCTAATAGTCTGGAAGCACGTCGCTTGGCTTATTACGATGAGGGTGACGAAGTGAAGCATAGCTCCCTCGAGGAATGTGCAATGCGATTGCTCGGAATGGGCACCGAATATGTGATGATTACGGGTACACACGAGCGTTCACTGGATGTTGTGAATAGCTTGTATGGCATGCAAAATGAGGTGCCAGGGTTGATCAAAGATTATCATTGGGAACGCTTGCCGGGTAGTTATCACGGCTCTGGTTGCACATTGACCAGTGCGATTACTGCCTGCCTGGCGCATGGCCTGAGTATGGAGGAGGCTGTGCACGAAGCGCAGGAATTTACCTGGCAAACCTTGCGTCATGCCTTCCGTCCTGGCATGGGTCAATTCATTCCTGACCGGTTCTTCTGGGCACGTGAATCTGACGTGCAGGAAAAGGCCAGTGAACTTCAGCATTAGCGGTTTATACCTGGTCACACCGGATTGTGATGACACCACGGTACTATGTGCACAAGTCGGGCAGGCGTTGCAAGGTGGTGTGGCATTGGTGCAATACCGTCATAAAACTGCCAGTGAATCTTTACGCCTGGAGCAGGCCTCTGCCCTGCTCGCACTATGCCGTAGGGCAAGTGTGCCTTTGCTCATCAATGATCATGTCGCACTAGCCATGCAACTTGACGCTGATGGTGTGCATGTGGGCCAGCATGACAGCGCAATTACCACTGCACGCGCAGTATTAGGGAATTCAAAAATCATTGGGGCTTCTTGCTATAACCGCTTTGAGCTTGCAGAGAAGGCTCAGGCAGCAGGCGCTGACTATGTCGCTTTTGGTGCCTGTTATCCCTCTTCTACCAAACCGCATGCCCCAAAAGCAAGTGCCGCGCTATTCACTCAGGCAAAACAGTCCTTGTCGCTGCCTGTTGTCGGCATTGGCGGCATTACCCTGGATAATGCTCCCCCATTGACTGAGGCGGGTGCCGATGCACTGGCGGTGATTACCGACATTTTCCAGGCTGCGGATATTGCAGCACGTTGCCGCCAATACCAATCCCTGTTTGTAAAAAATTGAGCAGTTATCGCTACCGCTTTACCAGGCGTTGTTTGGTAAAATGCATGCGTTAAACTGTTCTGGTAAATTTTATGCACATTCACATCCTTGGTATTTGCGGCACTTTTATGGGCGGCATTGCCGTACTGGCGAAAGCGGCCGGACACCGTGTCACCGGGTGTGATGCGAATGTTTACCCGCCCATGAGCACGCAACTGGAGGCGCAAGGCATTGAGCTGATCGAAGGGTTTGACCCTAGCCAAACCAGCCTGAATCCTGATATCTACGTCATAGGCAATGTGGTGGCGCGCGGCAATCCACTCATGGAAGAAATACTCAACCAGGGTTTGCCTTATATTTCTGGCCCACAATGGCTGGCCGAAAATGTACTGCAAGGCAAATGGGTACTGGCAGTGGCTGGTACACACGGTAAAACGACGACTTCCTCCATGCTGGCATGGGTGCTTGAATACGCAGGGCTGGCGCCTGGTTTCCTGATTGGTGGTGTGCCAGAGAACTTTGGCGTGTCTGCCCGCTTGCCGCAAACGCCACGACAAGATGCCAAGTCAATTTCACCGTTTTTTGTGATCGAAGCGGACGAATACGATACGGCTTTTTTCGACAAACGCTCCAAATTCGTGCACTACCGTCCGCGTACCGCTGTGCTGAATAATCTTGAGTTTGACCATGCGGATATTTTTGAAGACCTGCCGGCGATTGAAAAGCAGTTTCACCATCTGGTACGCACTGTACCGCAGCAAGGGCTGGTGGTTGCCAACCAGCAAGAGAGCCTGGACCGCGTGATCGGACGTGGTTGCTGGAGCGCATTGGAACGCATAGATAGCGCCAGTGGCTGGCAAGTGCAACATGTTGATGCGCAAGGCCGATTTGATGTCTATTTTAAGGGTGAGCGTCAAGGGAATGTGAGTTGGGAGTTGCTTGGTGAGCATAACCGTAATAACGCGTTGGCCGTCATTGCAGCGGCGAGGCATGTCGGTGTTGCACCCTGTATTGCGATTGAAGCGTTGAGTGAGTTTAAAAACGTCAAACGCCGCATGGAGGTCAAGGGCATTGTCAATGAAGTGACCGTTTATGATGACTTCGCCCATCACCCGACAGCCATTGCAACCACGGTTGCAGGTTTGCGCGCCAAAGTGGGCGCAGCCCGTATTCTGGCAGTGCTCGAACCACGTTCCAATACGATGAAGCTGGGGGTGATGAAAGATGCACTGCCAGAAAGCCTGCGTGACGCCGATGCCGTATTTTGTTATGCGAACAATCTTGGTTGGGATGCCGCCGCTGCATTGGCACCCATCCAGCAAAAAGCGCAAACCTTTGATGAGCTGCAGCAACTGGTGACAGCAGTCACCGCGATGGCAAAACCGGGTGATCATGTGCTGGTCATGAGTAATGGCGGCTTTGGCGGCGTACACCAGAAACTGTTACAAGCCCTGCAGGGATAAACAGGCAGATACCCAATGGGTTTCCGCGATAGTTTCCGTAAACGTTCGCCGCTGGTCTGGGCATTGTGGGCCTCGGTGCTGGCGCATGCCGTCGTGTTGACGCTACATTTCCAGCCCGAACTCAAGGCACTCAAAGACCAGATTCCTTCATTGGAAGTCATGCTGGTTAACAGCAAAACACAAAGTGCGCCTGAGAAGGCAGATGCGCTAGCGCAAGCCAATCTGGATCGCGGCGGCAATACGGATGAAAAGCGGCAGATGAAGAGCCCGCTGCCCAGTGTGCAGCAAATGCAAGCCTCCATGCCAAATGTTGCACAAGCAACGTTACCATCGACAACGACGGCTAGCAGTCCGCATGAGGCTGAACTGGTGCGTGAAAAGCAACGCGTGGCCCAGTTGGAGCAAGAGGCCCAAGCGCTGTTAACGCAGTTAAAGGCCAGTCAATCGGTGACCAGCCTGCAAACACCGCCACTGTCGCAACCTTACCCAGCATCTAAGCAGCAACCACCATCGCAACATCTACCCGTGCAGCCCCAACCGCAAACGGCGGCCACGCAAGAAATGGCCAAGCTGGAGGCGCTCATTGCCAAGCAACAGGAAGAGTACGAGATGCGTCCCAAGCGCCAGTTTATTGGCGCACGGACCAGGGAATATCGTTTTGCAAATTATGTCGAACAGTGGCGGCAGAAAATTGAGCGGGTCGGTAACCTCAATTATCCACAAACTGCGGTAACCCAAAAGCTTTATGGCAAGTTGCAAATGACAGTTTCGGTGAGAGCCGATGGTAGTATAGAAAGTATCCGTATCCATCAAGGTTCCGGGCATCGATTGCTGGATGACGCAGCTAGACGCATTGTCCAGCTGGCGGCCCCTTTTCCGGTGTTTCCGGAAGATATCCGCCAGGATACAGACGTATTGAGCATTACACGGACTTGGACTTTTACCAGGGATGACCAACTCTTCACTGAATAGCTTTATTCGGTGCAAGTTATACAAGGCAATTGCTATGACCGATAGTCACTTTAAATATCATGTATTTTTTTGTCTGAATCAACGCGAGAATGGCGAAGACTGTTGTATGAACAAAGGGGCTGAAGCCGCGTTTGACTACATGAAGAAACAAGTCAAGCAAAAGGGGTTGGCCGGGGCAGGTAAAGTCCGTATCAATCGTGCCGGTTGCCTGGATCGCTGTGGTGAAGGCCCGGTCATGGTGATTTACCCGGATGCCGTTTGGTATACATTTATCGATGAAAGTGACATCGATGACATCATCGAAAGCCACCTGGCACAAGGCAAGGTGGTGGAGCGTTTGCTGGTTTAAGGTGGGTTCGTGTTAAAACTCTGGTGCAAACGCCTTGTCGCGACGGTGTTGATTACCTGTTCTCTAGCAGTGCTCGGTGTGGCGGCCTGGATTTGGCAGCCCTATGACCATACGGCCTGGCGGGTGAAATTACCTGTGGGCAGCGGGATACAAGTGCGTGTGTTACCTATGTTGATGCTGGCGACCTCTCCTGCGGGCCGGTGGTTACTGGATAAAAAAGGCTTCAGCCTGCATCACGGCGATATTCGACTGTATGACGCGGATGGCTTACGCGTGCATTGCCAGCACTGTTGGCTGGAGGCTAAATCCGTCAGTGACAAACCACTGATGCTGGATTCAGTGGAGTTATGGTTAAAGCTGGATGGTCAGCAATTAACAGGCTATTTGCTGGCAGATGCAGCGACCAAACCATTCAAAATTTATTTCGATGGCACGGTAACCATGCGCTCTTTGCGGTTGCGCTGGACATTGCCAACTACGCCCTTAGCCAGTCTATTGGCGCCTTTGCGCCAGCATTCCCCTGTGATTAAACAAGCGAGCGTTAGCGGCGTACTTGGTGCTGAAGGGACGCTGCGCTGGCCCAAGCAACGCTGGAGTGCACAACCACAACTGGAACAGCTACAGGTAAGCGGGCTGGACTTAAGCAAAGTCACTACATCCTCTGTGCAATATGATTGCCCATTGTTGGACGAGCAAAAACACCCGGAAAAAGTACATTGGCTGAGCTACGATAAGATGGGCCGCTGGCTACCGATGGCGACTATCATTGCCGAGGATGCCGAGTTCAGGCACCACCCTGGTTACGCTATCGCACAAATGCAGCAACTACTGGGCAAGGAAACGGCCGACAAGGCTGTTGGCGGCAGTACCATCACACAGCAAGTGGTGAAATATATGTTCACCAATGGTGAGCGAACCTGGAAGCGGAAAATTGAAGAATTACTATACGCAGTCCAGTTGGAGTATACGCTGGATAAAACGCAAATTCTCAACCTGTATCTGAACACAGTGGATTGGGGCCCAGGTTTGTGTGGCGCATATGCAGCGGCAAACTATTATTTTGG
The DNA here is from genome assembly GCA_035565395.1 of Methylophilus sp. Classification (GTDB taxonomy): domain Bacteria; phylum Pseudomonadota; class Gammaproteobacteria; order Burkholderiales; family Methylophilaceae; genus Methylophilus. Next base: position 5,258 of record DATMSK010000078.1, read on the forward strand.
CGTGGAACCGGCTCAATTGAGCCCGATTCAAGCGGCCTGGCTGGCTGGCACTATCCGCAATCCGCATCGGGCCTGGAAACAGCAGTTTATCGCGCAACAGCCGCAACTGGCCAGGGCGGAAAGTATTCTGCAATACATGCCGGAAAGTGCGCGTAAGCAACCTGGCAGCCTGATTTTTCGTGCGACGACAGCCAAATAAATTACAATAGCGGCTTATTCATCTTTTGTTAGTGAGAAGACTGTTTTGTCTACGCTCAAACTCAATAAATCCCCTGCTCCCGCTGATCAGAAACGACAAAAATCAGTCAGGCGTATGTCGCCTGAGCTACGCGACCGTAGTAAAGCACCTGTCGTTAAAAAGAGCAGTCAGCCAGTAGTTTCCCAAGAGGGGAATACTTCAGTGCAGGCACCGCGCAAAGATGTTGGCGCGCGTAAGGAGCACGCAGCAGATAAAAAGCCCATCGGCAAGCCTGCACAAGGCGGAGCGCGCTCTGCAAATGATACTCGCCGTCGAGAGAAACCGCGGGAGCAAGAGCGACGTACGTTCACAGAAAAATCGCCTGCCCGTCCAGTCCGCCCTGCCCCTGATGTTGACGCCCAACCGCGCTTATCCAAAGTGATGGCAGACCGCGGCTTATGCTCACGCCGTGAGGCTGATGACTGGATCGTCAATGGCTGGGTCAAGGTTAATGGTGAAATTGTCGAAACACTGGGAACGCGCATTGATGCTGACGCAGAGATTGTGGTGAGTGCTTACGCCAAAGAGCACCAGGCTGAGAACGTGACTATTTTGCTACACAAGCCGATAGGTTATGTCAGTGGGCAAGCCGAAGATGGGTATGAGCCTGCAGTAGTGTTGGTGAAGGCAGAAAACCAATGGGCAGAAGACCCGACACAAAAAGCATTCCGTAAGGGCTTCCTTCATGGATTAGCCCCGGCTGGCCGCCTGGATATTGATTCTACCGGACTGTTAGTGCTCACTCAGGATGGTCGCGTCGCGCGCCAGCTGATTGGCGATGATTCGACGACTGAAAAAGAATATCTGGTGCGCGTTGAAGGGCAACTGAGTGCCAATGGCCTGGCTAAATTGAATCATGGCTTGAGTCTGGATGGTGTACAACTGAAACCAGCCAAAGTGTCCTGGCAAAACGAAGATCAACTGCGGTTTGTGTTACGCGAAGGCCGCAAACGGCAGATTCGTAGGATGTGTGAGTTGGTGGGCTTGAAAGTGGTGGGTTTGAAACGGATCCGTATTGGACGGATCGCTTTAGGCAAATTACCACCCGGCCAGTGGCGGTATTTGGGTGCGCACGAACGCTTTTGATCAAGCTGTAATGAAGATTATTTAGGAACCATAATGGGATTATTTGATAGCGTCGCTGGCGCCATGATGAACAAGGTGATGGGCGACAAAGGCCCTTTAGCAAAACTCGCCATGGAGTTGTTTCAGCAATACGGTGGGTTGCCGGGTATTTTGCAAACCCTGAAAAATGGCGGGTTGACCGAGCAGGTCGATTCGTGGGTAGGAAAAGGGGCCAACCTGAATGTCAGCGCACAGCAAATTGGTGCTGCTTTAGGCAGTTCAGTACTGACTGGTATCGCAGGCAAACTGAATATGACGACAGACGAACTGACTGGCAAAATTGCCGAGCATTTGCCGGATGTCGTCAATCAGCTCACACCCAATGGTGTCGTTGAAAATAATCCGGCACTGATCATGTCGCGCCTGATGGGCATGCTGAAATAAAATAAAGCGAGCGCAGGCTCGCTTTATTCTTTGTGAAAAGCTTACTAGCGCACGCAATACTGGCCGCGATACGCCTCAATGGCAGGGAAATATTGCGCCAGTTTCTCGTTACCTTGCAAGTAGGCAAATAGGTCAGCCAGTTTGGCGATGCTGACCACCGGCATCTGGTTGGTTTGCTCGACCTCTTGCACGGCGGAGAGTTCTCCCAGGCCTTTTTCCTGACGGTCCAGCGCGATACTGACGGCACAAGGGGTGGCTCCGGCGTTGCGGATCAGTTCAACAGATTCTCTGATAGAAGTGCCAGCAGAAATCACATCATCAATAATCAGCACACGGCCCTTGAGTGCTGCGCCGACTAGCGTGCCGCCTTCGCCGTGGTCTTTGGCTTCTTTACGGTTATAAGCATAAGGATAATTTTTACCCATGCGCGCAAAGGCAATGCTGATGGCCGTCACCAACGGAATGCCCTTATATGCCGGGCCAAACAGCATGTCGAATTGCACGCCAGACTGTAGAATGCTGTTGGCGTAGAATTCACCCAGTTTGAGCATGCTTTCGCCGTCATCAAACAGGCCTGCGTTGAAAAAATAAGGGCTCAAGCGGCCGGCTTTGGTTTTAAATTCACCAAAGCGCAACACCTGTTTATGGATGGAAAAAGCAATAAAATCGGCACTGAGTGTGTGGGCAGTCATTTTAAAAAAGCAGAAAGTATTAAACAATGCGTATTATAACCTTGAACCTGAATGGCATACGGTCAGCCTGTAACAAAGGCTTTTTGCCATGGCTGGCCAATAGCGGCGGCGATATTGTGTGTTTGCAAGAGCTCAAAGCCCAAGTGGGCGACATGCAGCCTGAGATGTTGCAACCACCCGGTTATCACGGCTATTTCCATTATGCCGAGAAAAAAGGCTACAGCGGCGTGGGTATTTACAGCAAACAACCTGCGGACAAGGTGATTATCGGCCTGGGTCATACGCACATTGACGCTGAAGGCCGCTACCTGGAATGCCAGTATGGCAACCTGAGTGTGGTGTCTTTATACCTGCCAAGTGGATCCAGCGGCGAAGAGCGCCAGCAATTCAAGTTTGAGGTCATGGCATTATTTCTACCGCATCTTGAACAGTTGATTGCTTCTGGGCGTGAAGTCGTGATTTGTGGTGACTGGAATATTGCACATCAGGAGATTGATCTCAAGAACTTCAAAGGTAACCGCAAGAACTCAGGTTTCTTGCCAGAAGAGCGCGCCTGGATGACGGATGTGCTAGGACGTGTGGGTTGGGTGGATACTTACCGTGGCTTATATCCAGACACCACAGATGAATGTTATACCTGGTGGAGTAATCGCGGCCAGGCATATGCCAAGAACGTCGGCTGGCGGATTGATTACCAGTTGGCAACGCCGGTGTTGGGTGCAAAAGTGGTTGCGGCGAGTGTGTACAAGGCGGAGCGGTTTAGTGACCATGCACCGTTGATTGTGGACTATGAGGATTGAGTAAGGTAGGTCTTTCTTTTAGCTTAATTGTAAGCTTCACCATTCTTTTTCGCCTGTAGGCGAGTTACTTTCTGTTGCTTGCCCCACAGAAAGTAACCAAAGAGGAGGGCACCCAGCCATCACGGCCTAACGGCTGCCTTGCGTTGCTCAACAAAGTAAGCGGTCACGAAACTCGCCCTAGCAACTTGTACACTACGCAAGCTGCCGCGGAGCTCAAACAGTCGCTCCCTTATTTCTTACTTTGTTTCCGCTACTCAGCGTGATGGAATGGGACTTTTCTCATTTAAGCAGCGCTGTTGAATTTTGAACGGTTGTAATTCAAGATCACAAAGGCTGGCACTCATGGTTTTTGCGGGCCCCTATCTGCCGCGCCGAGTAGCGCAGGCAAAATAAGGAGAAAGGGAGCGACTGTGCGAATCCCGCAGTAGCTCACGTTGTGTGTGAGCTACCAGGTTAAATTTCGTGACCGCTTATTTTGGCGAGCAACGCAGGAAACAAGCGGAAGCTAGGGTGTCTTGTTCTTTGCCTTCTTTCTTATGGACAAGCATAAGAAAGAAC
>DATMSK010000079.1:0-7198 GCA_035565395.1 Methylophilus sp.
GTCGCATGCAGAATTTGCATTCGGTGGTTGAAAAGACAGTTACCCAGTTGGGATACGAGTTGGTTGATTTTGAAGCGGCCAACCGCGGCAAGTTGTTGCGTGTATTTATCGACAAGCTGACACCTAAGGATAATAAAGACAGTGTCACGATTGATGATTGCGTATTGGTGAGCAATCAGTTGGGGAATGTGCTGACAGTCGAGCTGGATATTGATTATGACCGCCTGGAAGTATCTTCGGCTGGTTTGGACCGTGTGCTGCGCAAGGAAGGTGATTTTGTGCGTTTTGCAGGCGAACGAGCCCAGATCAAATTGCGCGTGGGTATTCAAGATGATGGCCCTAAAGCCACTGCAACCAGTTTGCCAAGAAAAACATTCTTGGGTTTGTTGCAAGGTGTGGAAGAAGGCAAGGTAGTGATTGAGTGCGATGACTGGGTTTATAGATTGTCGCTGGATAATATTGACAAGGCTCGCTTGAGTCCGGTCTTTGATTAATTTGTTTTAGCTAATCCGTACGGTGAGTTGGAGATTACGATGAGTCGTGAAATATTGTTGTTGGTTGATGCCCTGGCACATGAAAAGAATGTGGATAAAGAAGTTATTTTCACTGCTTTAGAGCTGGCATTGGCTTCGGCAACGAAGAAGAACCATGAAGAAGGTGCCGATATTCGCGTCGAGATTGATCGCGAAAGCGGAGATTACAAAACCTTCAGACGTTGGCAATATGTGGAATACGACTTATTGGAAAGCTCTGCTTACCAATTTGATGAAGAGGATGAGCGTGCTGCGGGCAGACAAATTGGTGATTATTACGAAGAGCCATTAGAGTCTATCGCTTTCGGCCGTATTGGTGCGCAAGCCGCCAAACAGGTTATTTTGCAAAAGGTGCGCGAAGCTGAGCGTGAGCAAATGATCCAGGACTTCCTGGCTCGTGGCGAGAGTCTGGTCACAGGCGTCATCAAGCGTATGGAAAAAGGCAACGCGATCATTGAGGTGGGCCGTATTGAGTGTTTGTTGCCGCGTGAGGCAATGATCCAGAAAGAAAACCTGCGTGTAGGTGATCGTGTGCGCGCTTACCTGTCACGCGTAGACCGTGGTGGCCGTGGCCCGCAACTCATCTTGTCTCGTGTGGCACCAGATTTCCTCAAGCGGTTGTTTGAGCTGGAAGTGCCAGAAATCGAAGAGGGGCTGCTGGAAATCCGTTCAGCTGCGCGTGATCCCGGCTTGCGTTCAAAGATTGCGGTGAAAACCAATGACCAGCGCTTGGATCCAGTGGGTACTTGCGTTGGGATGCGTGGTTCGCGCGTGCAAGCAGTGACCTCTGAGTTGGGTGGCGAGCGTGTCGATATCGTATTGTGGAGCATGGATCCAGCACAATTTGTGATCAATGCACTGGCGCCAGCTGAGGTGACCTCCATCGTTGTCGATGAAGATGCACACAGCATGGACGTCGTTGTCAATGAGGAGCAACTGGCGGTCGCCATTGGCCGTAACGGGCAAAACGTGCGTCTGGCGTCTGAGCTGACTGGCTGGAACCTGAATATCCTGACCGAAGAAGCGGCTGCGCAGAAGAGCCAGGATGAGTACGCTAAAATCAGCCAGCTATTTATTGAAAAGCTGGATGTAGATGAAGAAGTGGCTGACATCCTGGTGCAAGAAGGCTTTAGCACACTGGAAGAAATCGCTTACGTCCCACTGGCAGAAATGTCCGAGATCGAAGCCTTTGATGAAGATACCATCAATGAATTGCGCTCTCGTGCCCGTGCCGCCTTGTTGACCGAAGCGATTGCCAAAGAAGAGAAGGTCGAAGAAGACACCAACGACTTGATGACTCTGGAAGGCATGGATGCCGATACCGCCCATAAACTGGCGGCTAACGAAATCCATACCAGTGAAGATCTGGCTGAACTGGCTGTCGATGAGTTGATCGAGTTAACCGGAATAGATGAAGAGCGTGCCAAGTCATTGATTATGACTGCCCGCGCACCTTGGTTTAAATAACCCATGCGGTCAAGCATCATGCATACATCTTAATTAAAAAATAAAGTAATTGAACTGGAGCAGTACATGGCACTTTCAACCGTCGCACAATTTGCCGCAGAACTGGGTCTGCCAACGACCCTGCTGCTAGAGCAACTGAAAAGCGCAGGCGTTCACAAAACGTCTGTGGATGATTTCTTGGAAGAAGGTGACAAGGCTGCCTTGCTGGATTACTTGCGTAAAGAGCATGGTGCTGGAAACGCGCCCAAAGGAAAAATTACGCTGACACGTAAACAAAACACCGAAATCAAGAAGCTTGATAGTACTGGCAAAGCGCGTACTATTCAGGTGGAGGTGCGCAAAAAACGCGTGTTGGAGCGTCCTGAAATTGGCTATGATCAGCCGGTAGAAACTGCCGCCTTTGAAGAAGTCGAAGAGATTGCGCCTGAGGTATTGGAAGAGTTGCCAGTGGCTGTGGAAGAGGTTGCAGAACAGCCTCCTGTCGAAGAAACGCCTGAGGTGTTGCCTGAGCCGGAACCTGAGACAGTGGAATCTCCTGCGACTGAAGCGGCCCCTGTCGTTGAGGCGCCAGCCATAGCGAAAAAAGCAGTGGTGTTGTCGGCGCAAGAAATCGCCCTGCGCGAACAAGAAGCAGCGCGTGCAGCCAAACTGGCGGCCTTGCAAGCTGAGGATGTGAAGCGCAAGCAAGCATTAACGCAGCGTCGTGCCGAAGAAGAGGCAAAGCGCCAGGCCGAAGCAGAGGCTGCGAAGAATAAACCTGCAGCGACAAAATTGTCTGAAGGTACTTTGCATAAACCGGCTGCCAAAGCGACAGACAAACCGGAAAACAAAGACAAAAAAGCCAAGACCGATAACCGCGACTGGAACGAAAACGAGAATAAGAAACGCGGTATTAAAACACGAGGTGACAGTGCTGGCGGTGCTAACCAAGGCTGGCGCACCCCTAAAGGTAAACATCACAAATCCAGCAAAGATGATCAGCATGCATTTAATGCTCCGACTGAGCCGATTGTTAAAGAGGTGATGGTGCCTGAGACTATTTCTGTGGCTGACCTGGCACACAAAATGTCTGTAAAAGCGGCAGAGGTGATTAAAGCCCTGATGAAAATGGGCATGATGGTCACGATTAACCAGGTGCTGGATCAGGATACTGCCATTATTGTGGTGGAAGAAATGGGCCATAAAGCTCAGGCTGCAGCAGCCAACGATCCGGAAAGCTTCCTGGAAGAAACCGATACTGTGGAAGCCGTCATGGAAGCCCGTCCGCCAGTGGTAACAGTGATGGGCCACGTTGACCATGGTAAAACCTCCCTGCTTGACTATATCCGCCGCAGCCGTGTCGCGTCTGGTGAAGCGGGTGGTATTACCCAGCACATTGGTGCTTACCATGTGGAAACCCCACGTGGCATGGTGACTTTCCTGGATACACCGGGCCACGAGGCGTTTACTGCCATGCGAGCCCGCGGTGCAAAAGCCACCGATATCGTGATCTTGGTCGTGTCTGCCGACGACGGCGTCATGCCACAAACGATTGAAGCGATTCACCACGCCAAAGCCGGTAACGTGCCTATCGTCGTAGCGATTAACAAAATTGATAAACCGGAAGCACAGCCAGAGCGCGTTAAAAACGAATTAATCACGCATGAAGTGGTGCCGGAAGAATACGGTGGCGACACCATGTTCCGTGAAGTCTCTGCCAAAACGGGTAAGGGCATTGATGAGTTGCTCGAAGCCGTATTGTTGCAGGCAGAAGTCCTGGAACTGAAAGCACCACTCAATACCCCTGCTAAAGGTTTGGTGATTGAAGGCCGTCTGGATAAAGGTCGCGGTCCGGTCTCAACTGTGTTGGTACAGTCAGGTATCTTGCGCCGTGGCGACATGCTGCTGGCGGGCACTGCCTTTGGTCGTGTGCGCGCCATGCTGGACGAGAGTGGTAACGATATCAAGGAAGCTGGTCCTTCGATTCCAGTTGAAGTCTTGGGCTTGTCTGATGTGCCTAGTTCCGGCGAAGAAACCATTGTATTGAACGATGAGCGCAAAGCGCGTGAAATCGCCTTGTTCCGTCAAGGTAAATTCCGTGATGTGAAACTGGCCAAACAGCAAGCAGCCAAGCTGGAAAACATGTTTGAGCAAATGGCTGAAGGTGAAGTGCAAACTCTGAACCTGATTATCAAGTCAGATGTTCAGGGCTCTTTCGAAGCCTTGACGACCAGCTTGCAGAAATTGTCTACCAGCGAAGTACGCGTCAATATTATTCACACTGCGGTTGGTGCAATCAGTGAGTCCGACGTGAACCTGGCAGCCGCTTCCAAAGCGGTATTGATTGGCTTTAACGTGCGTGCTGATGCGGGTGCCCGCAAACTGGTCGAAACCTTGGACGTGGACCTGCGTTACTACAACATCATTTACGAGGCTGTGGATGAGATCAAGGCTGCGCTGGGTGGTATGTTGGCCCCAGAGCAGAAAGAGCAGATGATCGGTACGGTCGAAATTCGTGAAGTCTTCAAGATTTCCAAAGTCGGTTCGATTGCCGGCTGTTATGTACAGGATGGTGTGGTTAAACGTAACTCCAAGGTCCGTCTGTTGCGTAACAATGTGATTATCCATACTGGTGAGCTGGAATCCCTGAAACGCTTCAAGGATGACGTCAAGGAAGTGAAAAACAACTTTGAGTGTGGTCTGTCATTGAAGAATTACAATGACATTGAAGTGGGCGATATCCTTGAAGTGTATGAAGTTGTTGAAGTGGCACGTACTCTCTAATGGCTAAGGCATTTTCAAGAAACGACCGTGTCTCTGAGCAAATGCGCCGCGAATTGGCGGATTTGCTCATGTTCGAGGTGAAAGACCCGCGGGTTCAAATGGTGACCTTGACCGGAGTCGAGGTCGCTGGTGACATGGCGCATGCCAAGGTGTTTTATACAGCACAAAAAAACAGCAAAGGCTTACAGGCTGGTCTGGAGAAGGCGGCTGGCTTCTTGCGCTCGCAGTTGGGTAAGCGCATGATGATACGTACCGTGCCGCAATTACATTTTGTCTATGATGAATCCATAGACCGTGGCATGCACATGGACAAGCTTATCCATGACGCCTTGTCCGATACCCCTCCGCAAGAATAATTTAAATCCCATACAGCTATGCAAACCAAACGCATAAAACGCGTCGTTAACGGCGTGTTGCTGCTCGACAAACCCTATGGCTTTTCTTCCAACCAGGCTTTGCAAAAGGTCAAATGGTTATATCAGGCACAGAAAGCAGGTCATACCGGTACATTGGACCCCCTGGCAACCGGCGTGTTGCCCATTTGTTTTGGGGAGGCGACCAAGTTTGCCCAGCATTTAACCGACGAAAATAAAACCTATATCGCCACGGTCAGGTTTGGTGTCATGACGACGACGGGTGATAAAGAGGGCGATGTGATCAGCCAGGTAGATTGCCAGGTGACGCGCAAAGATATTGAGCAGGTTTTGCCACAGTTTATGGGTGAAATTACGCAGGTGCCGCCTATGTATTCTGCACTAAAAGTGAACGGCAAGCCCTTGTATGAATATGCACGTGATGGCGTAGAGCTGGAGCGTGCACCCCGCCAGGTCACCATTCATGCCTTACGCGTGCTCAGTTGCGCTGACAATCATGCCGAAATCGAAGTCTGCTGCAGCAAAGGCACCTATATCCGCACTCTGGGTGAAGATATCGGTAAAGCATTAAACGTTGGTGCGCATTTGACGGCTTTGCGGCGTACGGCAACGGCCACCTATCAAATTGCGCAGACGGTAACGATAGAAGCGCTGGAGCAGATGGCAATCGAGCAAAAGGATGCATTGTTGTTACCCGTGGACACGGCGATTACGGCGCTGCCGAAAATAGAACTGCATGAGGATGCGGCCTATTATTTCAAGCAAGGCAATCCCGTATGGGTATCCGGCAATATTCCAGCGGGTGAGTTACGTATTTATAGTGAAACCGGCCTATTTCTTGGTGTCGGTCAACAACAGCGTGATGGCCGTATTGCGCCTAAACGTGTCGTCAATCTCTAACCGTTCATGTTGGGCTCTGCTTGCCAGTGCCGCAGCAAGTTTCTACAATCAGCGGACGCTCTAATCTGATAGGTGTACTCATGAGAATACCTGTTTCCCAAGCGTTATTGATGACGCTCCTGCTGCCCCTTACGGTGACTCCGGCAGAGGAAAGCGACACAAGGTCTAGCGGAAACCAACGTCCGGCGGCAATGACCATGCTTTATGATGCTCGTTTCGAGTTACATGACCCGGGCCCCGGCCATCCTGAGCGGGCAAGCCGCGTGCATGCGATTGTGGACCAGCTAAAACGCAATGAGTCACTGAATCCCTTTTTACGCTGGCCTGCTTTTTCAGCAGCCACGCGGGCAGACTTGTTGCGTGTACACAGTCCAGCCTACCTGGACTTGCTGGATAAAGAGCAAGCCAGCGTTAAGCCTGGGCAGTATCACTTACTAAGTACCGGCGATACCATGCTGTCACAACACTCACTGGCCGTTGCCACATTGGCTTCTGGTGCTGTCATGGCGGGGGTCGATGCCGTGATGACGGCGCAGTCGCCAGTGGCCTTTGCTTTGGTCAGGCCACCCGGTCACCATGCCACCCGCGATCGAGGCATGGGCTTTTGCCTGACCAACCATATTGCGGTGGCGACTCGCTATGCCCAGCACAAATACGGCATACAGCGCATTTTAATTATTGATATCGACGTGCATCATGGTAATGGTACGCAGGATATTTTTTATGCAGATAACAGCGTGTTTTACTTCAGCGCGCATCAGCATCCCTTATACCCGGGCAGTGGCCGGCCCAGTGAAACCGGCGTGGGGCCGGGGCTGGGCTACACCACGAATGTGGATGTTCCGCCCGGCAGTAATGAAAGCCGTATGTTACAGGCGATTGAGCGGCAGCTGGTGCCAGCCATGCAGCAATTCCGTCCTGAATTGATCATGGTGTCGGCCGGGCTCGATGCACATGCGGGAGATACTTTAGGCGCATTACAGTATTCCGATGCGGGCTATGCCGCGCTTGCAACAGCAACCAAACAATTGGCAGCACACTACACACAAGGACGCATGGTGTGGATGCTGGAAGGCGGTTATGTGCCAGCAAATAATGCCAATGCTGTGGAGGCGATCACTCGAGTATTGATTGCGGTACCATAGCTGTTCATTCGATTAG
>DATMSK010000080.1:0-2376 GCA_035565395.1 Methylophilus sp.
AACGATTGGCCAGGCGGGCCGCATACAGGGAATCACGCCGGCGACTATTTAACTGTTGTTGGTATATCTCAAGCGTAAGCAGAAAAAACAAAGCCAATAAGGCGATATTGCGGCGGCATAATGGATTATCTATTGTCGCAATTGGTTGCTGGGGTAGAGGCAATGGGTTTGCAATCTACGGTCACACCGGAAATGCAGACGCAATGTCTGACCTATCTTGCCTTATTGCAAAAGTGGAACAAGGTTTATAACCTGACCGCAGTGCGTGACCCGCAAGAAATGCTGATATTACATTTGCTGGATAGTTTAAGCGTGTTGCCTTATATTCAGGCAGGTCATTTGCTGGATGTGGGGAGTGGTGGTGGCTTGCCAGGCTTGGTGATTGCCATTACCCGTCCGGATGTGCAAGTCACAACAATTGATACCGTGCAGAAAAAGACCATTTTCATGCGACAGGTTAAAGCGGAGCTTGGATTGTCGAATGTAGACGTTGTGCATGCCAGGGTCGAGAGTTATGCTCCGCCCTCCCCGTTTACGCAAGTCATTTCGCGCGCTTTTTCGGATATCGCTTTATTTAAGCAATTGACCTCGCATCTGATGGCTCCACATGGTCACTGGCTGGCGATGAAGGGGTTGGTGCCAACGGAAGAGCTTGCAGCTGCAGGTGTGCAGCCCAAAGAGGTCATTCGTTTGCAAATACCAAACTTGCAGGCGGAAAGACATTTAATTGTGTTTGAGAATACATAATGAAAATAATAGCAATCACCAACCAAAAAGGGGGCGTCGGTAAAACGACAACTTGTGTCAACCTGGCAGCAAGCCTGGCTGAACATGGAAAAAAAGTATTGTTGGTTGATTTAGATCCGCAGGGGAATGCCAGCACAGGTAGCGGGATTGATAAGGCACATTTGAAAGATAGCATCTATCAGGTCCTGATCGGTAATAAGACTTTGCAAGAGGTGGTCATTCATAGTGAAGCCGCCAAGTTCGATGTGGCGCCGTCAAATCGCGATCTTGCGGGGGCTGAGGTGGAGTTGGTGAATGAAATGGCACGCGAAACGCGGCTTAAAAATGCCATTCTCAAGTTGGGTGGTGATGCATATGATTTTGTCTTGCTGGACTGCCCTCCCTCTCTTAACCTGGTCACGGTAAATGCACTGACGGCGGCGCATTCAGTCATGATTCCCATGCAGTGTGAATACTATGCGTTGGAGGGCTTGTCAGACCTGGTGAATACCATCAAGAAAGTGCGCGCTCACTTAAATCCTGTTCTTGAGATAGAAGGCTTGTTGCGCACCATGTTTGATAATCGCAATATGCTGGCTCAACAAGTATCGGCACAGCTGGTCAATCACTTCGGTAAAAAAGTGTATCAAACCATTATTCCACGCAACGTTAGATTGGCTGAGGCACCCAGTTATGGAATGCCGGTGTTGCTGTATGATCGCTCATCTAAAGGCGCACAGGCCTACCTCGAGCTGGCACAGGAAATCGTCCAGAAAAATTAATCAGACAAAAACAATTTAAAGATACTCAACAAAGGAAGCAGCAGCATGGTGAAGCCAAAGGGACTTGGACGCGGACTTGACGCATTGTTATCGGGGGATACAGAAACCACTTCCGAGTCGGACACATTGCGTACCTTGCCTGTGGGGCAGTTGCAGCCAGGCAAATACCAGCCCCGCTCCTACATGAATGAAGATGCGCTTCAAACGCTGGCGGACTCGATTGCGGCACAAGGGATCATGCAGCCTATCCTGGTCCGTGAAATCGGGCCTGAGAAATTTGAAATTATTGCTGGTGAACGCCGCTGGCGCGCTTCACAAAAAGCCGGGCTCACCGAAGTGCCTGTCCTCGTCCGTGAAATTGCGGATGAGGCAGCCTTGGCCATGGCACTGATTGAAAATATCCAGCGTGAAGATTTGAATCCGTTGGAAGAAGCAATGGGTATTAAGCGACTGATTGACGAATTTGATATGACGCATGAAAAAGCGGCAGAAGCCGTTGGCCGCTCGCGCGTGGCGGTATCCAATTTACTTAGATTACTCACGCTAACGCCCATGGTGCAAGATATGCTACTGGATAACCAGATTGATATGGGTCACGCCCGTGCCTTGGTGGGAATTGAGCCGGCCCAACAGATTTTACTGGCAAATAAAGTGGTACAAGACGGCCTTTCCGTACGCGAAATTGAACGCATCATGCAAACCGAGCCTGCCAGTGGTAAAAAAGCCAAGCCGATGGTACATCCTGATGTGGCAACATTACAGACTCAATTAAGTGAACAACTGGGTGCAGAGGTTGCCATTAGTAGTAAAGCAAATGGTGCGGGTGTGTTGAAGTTGAATTTTGCAAACCTTGATCAATTAGATGATT
>DATMSK010000081.1:0-3468 GCA_035565395.1 Methylophilus sp.
TGGAACTCGCTCTGTTGATAGTATTGAGTTTACTGCGGTTAAAGGTTATCCAAAGTCTAACTGCCACAGCTGTGATAATCAGTCGGATTACACTTTTGTTAGCATGACCGTGATTCCTGTTCCTGAAGCCCACACATCTGCCATGATGTTTGCCGGCTTGTTGATGATTGGTGGCCTGGCTGCGCGTCGCATGAAATCCTGATCTTTATGGATCGCTGTAAAAAGCTCACGAAGGTGAGCTTTTTTTTTTGAGTAAAACGCTTGTACTTTTATGGTATGTGCATGATGGTTGTCCTTTCATTAAAAGGCAAAGTGTGAAAAAATTGCAGCAAATATTGAAGGCAGTTTTTTTATGTTAGATCGTGATGGATACCGTCCAAACGTCGGGATTGTGTTATGCAATGCACATAATCAGGTGTTCTGGGGCAAGCGTATCAGGGAGCATGCATGGCAGTTTCCGCAAGGCGGCATCAAGTATGGTGAAACGCCTGAGCAGGCCATGTATCGTGAGCTGATGGAGGAGGTGGGCCTCAAGCCTGAACACGTGAAAATTCTGGGCCGCACGCGTGACTGGTTACGCTATGAGGTCCCGACCAGCTGGATCAAGCGTGAGTGGCGTGGCAGTTACAAGGGCCAAAAACAAATCTGGTTTTTATTGCGTCTGACGGGGCGTGATTCAGATGTTTCGCTGCGTGCGACCGAGCATCCTGAGTTTGATGCCTGGCGCTGGAGCGAATATTGGGTGCCATTGGAGGATGTGATTGAGTTCAAGCGCGAGGTATATCAACTAGCGCTCAACGAGCTGGCAACATTTTTACATCACTCCGGCCGCCGTCATGGCGGCAAACCACGTAAACCTGCTGTTACGAACAAGCAGCCGCCAACTGTGACGCCAGAGTAGCCTTAGTTACAACCAAACTGCAGATGCACGGTCTTGCGGCAAGATCCAGTCTGGCCGTAGTCCATGGCAGGTGTAGCCAGTCGGGTATTTGACTAAATAGTCCTGATGCTCTGGTTCGGCAAGCCAGAAGTCACTGGCGGGAGTGACTTCTGTGACAATCTTCCCCGGCCAAACTCTAGAAGCGTCCATTTCAGTCATTAGTTGCTGCGCAGTTTCTTTTTGTGCTGGATTCGCATAGTAAATTGCAGAGCGGTATGACGGACCCAAATCATTCCCCTGGCGGTTCAGCGTGGTTGGGTCGTGAATCTGAAAAAAGAACACCAGTAACTGCCTGAGGCTGATGCTTGCAGAATCAAACGTAATCTCTATCGCCTCAGCATGATTGCCGTGATTGCGGTAAGTGGCATTGGCTACTTCGCCGCCAGTATAGCCAACACGTGTGCTGATCACCCCTGGCAATCGACGGAATAAATCCTGCATGCCCCAGAAGCAGCCGCCAGCGAGAATAATGGTGTCTTGCATAAGGTCCTCTTTCTATTAATCAGATGCTTATTGTCAGCATGATGTTGTGTTTGAATGACTTTCTTGCTTTGTCGTGTATCAAATCAAACACTTACAATGTGTCCAGTATAGGTGGTTTAGGTTAAAATGCTGAGTTTTAGTTCTAAGCAATGTTGGGGAGCATATGTCAGTCAAGGTAGGCATTAACGGGTTTGGACGAATTGGCCGTATGGCGTTACGTGCGGCGATTGAGCAAGCAGAGTTCAGCAATATCGAAGTGGTGGCAATTAATAGCTCATATGATGTTGAATACATGATGTATTTGCTCAAGTATGACTCTGTGCATGGCCGTTTTAATGCCAAGGTGGAAGCTGACAATGGCGCTCTGGTGGTGAATGGCAAACGCATTCACCTGACTGCAGAGCGTGATCCTAACAATATTGACTGGCGCAAAGGTGGTGCTGAGGTGGTGATTGAATCTACCGGTGCTTTTTTGACGCAGGAAACCTGTCAGTCGCACGTGAATGGCGGCGCGGTCAAAGTCGTACAGTCTGCACCAGGTAAAGATGATACGCCGATGTTTGTGTACGGCGTAAACCATACTGAGTACGCTGGCCAGGCGATTATCTCCGCAGCGTCTTGCACGACTAACGGACTGGCACCTTTAGCAAAAGTACTGCATGATACGTTTGGTATCAAACGCGGCTTGATGACGACGATTCACGCGGCTACAGCGTCCCAATTAACCGTAGACGGGACCTCAAAAAAAGACTGGCGCGGTGGCCGCAGCGTGTTTGAAAATATTATTCCTTCCAGCACGGGTGCTGCCAAAGCCGTTGGCAAGGTTATTCCATCCTTGAACAAAAAGCTGACAGGGATGTCCATGCGCGTTCCTTCTGCAGATGTTTCCGTGGTTGATCTGACGGTTGAGCTCAATAGCGAAGCGACTTATGAAGCGATTTGTGCGGCCATGCAACAAGCAGCAGACGGCGCGCTGAAAGGTGTACTTGAGTACACTAATGATAAAGTGGTTTCCAGTGATTTTCGCAGTAGTCCTGCGGCCAGCGTGTTTGATGCCGGTGCTGGTATTATGCTGGACCCGACGTTTGTGAAAGTGGTGGGCTGGTACGATAACGAATACGGTTATACCTGTAACCTGCTGCGCCTTGTTCAATATATTGCTTAATCATGCACGGGGCTTTATGCCCCGTTTGCATATCACGGATTGATACCTTACCAGTTTATATTCAAGCGGCGGTGACCGCTTAAGGGAGACCTTCATGAAATTCATCAAAATGACCGACCTCGATTTGCGTGGCAAGCGTGTGTTTATCCGAGCTGACCTCAATGTACCGGTAAAAGATGGTGTAGTGACCAGTGATGCCAGGATTGTAGCGAGCATGCCTACCATTGAGTTTGCCTTGAAAGCAGGCGCCAAAGTGATGGTGACTTCTCATTTGGGTCGCCCGGAAGAGGGCGTTTACAGTGAAGAGAACTCATTGCAGCCGGTGGCTGATGTGATGAGCAAGTTGCTGGGGCAGCCGGTACGCCTGGTGAAAAACTGGCTGGCACCTAATGCACCAGAAGACAGTTTAACCACGCAAGATGGCCAGCTGATTTTGCTGGAAAATTGCCGCTTTAATGTGGGGGAAAAGAAAAATAACGATGAGCTGGCGAAAAAATATGCTGCCTTATGCGATGTGTTTGTCATGGATGCTTTTGGCACGGCACATCGCGCCGAAGCCTCTACGCATGGGATCGCCAAGTTTGCACCTGTGGCCTGTGCCGGCATCCTGCTGACGGAAGAGCTGGATGCCTTGAGTAAGGCCTTGCTGGCACCTGCACGGCCACTGGTGGCGATTGTTGGTGGCTCCAAGGTCTCAACCAAATTGACCGTGTTGGAGAGTTTGGCGGACAAGGTGGATCAGCTGGTGGTGGGTGGCGGTATCGCGAATACCTTTCTTAAGGCTTCTGGGCAAGAAGTAGGTAAGTCTTTATGTGAGGATGACTTGGTTGACACCGCGAAGTCCCTGATGTATAAAATGGCCGCGCGTGGCGCCTGTGTG
>DATMSK010000082.1:0-10388 GCA_035565395.1 Methylophilus sp.
TCGTCTAAATTGACCCCTGATTCAGACTGCATGGCGCTAGTCGCGTTATCAAGTGCAGTCGCATCTGCAACGCTAGTGATACTTAGCTCATTAGTTTTTGTGCCAACTGCACTCACCATTTGAGAGAATGACCGCGAGTAAGTACCGTATACTGGATTAGCATCAGTACCTCCCAACCTGACCGTACCTTGGGTAAGGGTGGTGGTTCCATCATCCAGATAGCCGGTTTGTAGTTTTGCTAAAGCCAGACCATTCACATTATTGCCTGGACCACCCGTGGCATCGGCGAGCGCGAGTTTACTCACATCCGTGAAATTTAAAGAAAGATTACTTGCAGCGCCCCGTGTCGGCTGAACAAGATAATAGTCGCCTTCTGCCGGAGTACCTGCACCAGCATCAATCGTGATGCCATTGAATGTTTGTGGTAGGGTTACTCCACCTGTACTGCCTTCTGGCATCAGCGTGTTATCACTGAGGCGTGTAATCACATAGTTTCCTGAAGTATATCTCACGCTGTAATCACTGCTTGTCACCATGCTGGTGTTGTCAAAAGAAGCGGTGATATTGGGTGAAGTACTCGGATTCCTGCTGCTTGGCGTCACTTGCGGTTGAATGGTGTTAAAAAGATTGGTGCCTGCAATGCCGTTCAGGTCCAGCCCTTGGCTTTGTTGCGCATTGAATTGGCTGGTTAAAGTCAAAGCGAGTTGCCCAATCTGGTTCTGTACAACATCCAGCGTGTCACTTCTAAATTTAAGCACGCCGCCAAGCGTACCGCCGCTAAGCGTTTCATTTCCAAGGATTTTTGGGCTATCAGGATTGCCGTAAGCCACTTCTACTCGGCCGAGATCAGTCTCGCTCGCTCTGGTATACAAGGAGTATTGTGTCGTGCCGACCACGAGTGGCATGCCACTGCCGGCAAATACGTTGTAAGAACCATCATCCTGTTTGATAACGGTCGTTTGAATTTGCTCACTGATTTTAGCGACAAGCTGGTCACGTTGATCCATCAGGTCGTTTGGTGGGTTGCCTGTAGAGTTAAGCGCCTTGTTAATGGTGTCGTTCAGGGTTGCGATTTGGGAGGCGTAGCTGTTGATAGTGTCTACGCTTGCTGTGATCTGCGTATTAATACTGTTACGCATATCCTGAAGTTGGTTATTCACCGAGTTGAAGCGGTTGATCATGGATTGCGCCGAAGACATGAATGTCTGGCGCGTGGCCGTATCACTCGGGTTTGCAGCGGCGGCACTCACCGCGCTAAAAAAGCTGGTGATCACAGGGTTTAAGCCGGCAGTACTGTCTGACAGCAGGTTGTTAATCTGGCTGATGTTGCTGTAATAGGCACTACTGGCTTTGGCCATAGAGGTGGCATTAATCACCTGTTTGGCCAGAGTCTCATTGTAAACACGCTGTATACCGACGACATTCGCACCCTGGCCAACAAAGCCATAACCGAAGTTTTGCGCTTGCGCTGCGGCCTGTACCACGACTTGACGGCTATAACCCGGTGTCGAGGCGTTGGCAATGTTATGGCCAACGGTGGCAATGCCTACTTGTGCGGCGTTGAGTGCGCTCTTACCAATGGTGAGTACATTTGACATGTTTTTTCCTCATGTGCCAGCCCCCTGCAGAGAGTCAGACACAACTTTAAAGTGATGGTTAAGTAGCCTATCGGCAGTTTTTTTTGTTTCTTTAGGGTCGGACTTGCTTAGCCTTGTAAATTCTTAATGACTTGCGTCAGTTTCTTGCCATATTGCGGGTCAGTAGCATAGCCCGCGCGTTGTAAGGCATGGGCATACGCGCTGGCATCATGGGTGTTATTCATGGCTTGCTGGTAGCGCGGATTTTGCGAAATCAGTTTGGCGTAATCCTTGAAAGCATCGCTGTAGCTATCGTAAGCGCGGAATTTTTCAACCCGTGTTTGCTTCACGCCATTGATATATTCGGTGGTGGTGCTGGTAGCGACTTTACCTTTCCAGTTGGCATCCGCCTTGATCCCAAACAGGTTGTGGCTATTCACGCCATTGTCGGTTTTGATTTCATGTTTGCCCCAACCACTTTCGAGTGCGGCCTGGCCGATCATGAATTTGGCCGGAATGCCTGACACATTGCTGGCAGCCTGGGCATGCGGCAACATACTCTGGATAAACTGTTGTGTTTTCCCGGCTACTTCACGCATGGCGGTTGCCAATGGTGCCTGGGGCAGGGTAAAGCTTTGCACATTTTCCTGGGTTTCTGCGACTAGCGGCGGTAATTCAGGGATGCCCTGTGCCCAGTCTGTTTCACTGTTTTTACCTACATTGTCGCTATCAGTCGCTTCCCATTGCTGATAAGCCTCGCGTATCTTTTGGACCGCCTGTGCCAACACCGCTTTGCCGTTTGATGTGTTTGAGCTGGTATTAGCCGGTGCAAGCGTACTATCTACTTTGCCCGTTGGCTTGGCATCTTTGCCATCGGTTGCATCTGCGGGTTTCTGGCTGAATTTACTGAGTTGCCTGACCAGTACATCTGTGAGTCCCATGCCTTTTTGGCTCAAGTGGGTGCTCAGTTGCTGATCCAGCATGCTGGTGAACATTTTGCCTTGTTCACTATTGGTGATGCCGTCTTGTGGCACAGTATCGCGCATGCTTTTGAGCATCATGTTCATCAGCACTGCCTCAAACTGGCGAGCGACGGCACGTATCGCCTCTGGCGAGTCATTATT
The DNA here is from genome assembly GCA_035565395.1 of Methylophilus sp. Classification (GTDB taxonomy): domain Bacteria; phylum Pseudomonadota; class Gammaproteobacteria; order Burkholderiales; family Methylophilaceae; genus Methylophilus. Next base: position 2,702 of record DATMSK010000082.1, read on the forward strand.
GGCACGTTTCAGGCTATTAAGCGAGTTTCCATCAATCGCCAGGCCTTGTGCAGTAGGGTCGACACGAGGTTGCATCACTGTCTCTCGCTTAAATTACCTCAAGCTCGGCATTCAATGCGCCTGCCGCTTTCATGGCTTGCAGAATTGCCAGCAGGTCTTGTGGTGTAGTACCGATTGCATTCAACGCTTTCACTACATCCGACAAGTTGGCACCATTGTTAAGCTTAAGTACCTTGCCTGGTTCTTTTTTAATATTGATTTCAGAGACTGCGGTAGAAATCGTCTGTCCATTGGAGAAGGGCCCAGGCTGGCTAATCACAGGTGAGGTGTTAATGACCACAGACAAGTTGCCATGAGACACTGCACAACTATCCAGAGTGACCGCCTTGTTCATGACCACAGAACCGGTACGTGCATTTAGGATAATTTTTGCCGGGGTCGCTGCCAGCGCAACATTAATCGTTTCCAGATTGGCCAGGAACGAGACGCGGCTCATGCTTTCCGGTGGACGTACCTGGATCACACGGCCACTCTCAGCTTGCGCGGTCATCGGGCCAAACTTTTTGTTAATGGCCTCCACCACATTATTGGCGGTGGAGAAGTCGCTTTCTTTCAATTCGAGTTTGACAATGTCCTGGTGTAGCAGGGTATTCGGCAGGGCACGCTCAACGGTCGCACCTTCGGAAATCCGGCCTACACTCAAATGATTGATCTGGGTCTGGCTACCGTTGGCCGCAGCACCCACACCGCCAACGACCAGGTTGCCCTGTGCCATGGCATAAATTTGACCATCTGCCCCTTTTAAAGGCGTCATGAGCAAGGTGCCACCACGCAAACTCTTGGCGTTACCCATGGAAGATACGGTCACATCCAGGGTCTGGCCAGGTTGCGCAAAAGCAGGTAATGAGCTGGTTACCATGACTGCAGCGACGTTTTTAAGTTGCAGGCTGGTCCCAGGCGGGATGGTAATCCCCAATTGGTTCATCATGCTGATGATACTTTGCACGGTGAACGGGGTTTGTGTGGTCATGTCGCCTGTACCATCTAGGCCAACGACCAAGCCGTAACCAATCAGCTGGTTGGCACGGACGCCCTGGATATTGCTGATATCCTTGATGCGCTCGGCCTGGGCAAAGGGTGTGACCAGCATGAGGCTGATTGCCAGCAGGGCAATGGCGCGTCTGCAGTATTGTGAGCTACTAAATAAATGTGTCAGGGTTGGCATGATCAACTCTCCTATAATGGAATCATGCTCAGGAAGAAGCGTGAAAACATGGATAACACTTCCGCAGCATCCATTTTGGTATTGCTGCGATATTCGATACGGGCATCCGCCACCTTGGTGGAGAGCACTTCATTGCCCAGGGTAATCATGTCCGGGTTAACAACCCCGGAGAACCTGACGTACTCGGTGCCTTTATCAAAGCCCACTTGTTTCTCGCCACTGACAACGAGATAGCCATTGGGCAATACATCCGTTACAGTTGCAGTGACTGAGCCACTAAAGGTGTTGCTGGCATCCGCGGTGGCCTTGTCTTTAAAGGACAGGGCGGAGCTGGCATTAAATACAGCCTTAGGTACGTTATGCCCAAACAAGCCGGTCACAGAAGTGGCGGTTGAGCCATCTTTGGTTTGCTCGTTGTCTGAAGCCTTGTTAGCAGTGGTGTTCTCAGTAATGCGGATGGTTACGATATCGCCGACATAACGTGGACGGCGGTCTTCAAATAATGGACGGAACGCGGCACTATTGAAGATGGCTCCCTCGGTCCGTGCATCCGGACGGGCCATCGCAACGCGCGGCGTGTCCGGTTTTTGTACGATTGTTGAAGGTGTAATGGAGCAGCCATTCAATAACTGAGACAATGCCAAACAAAGTAATAAGCTCATGATCGTTCTATTCATCATTTGAGTGACCCTCAACAGGGATTACATCTGCGACAGTTTTTGCAACATCTGGTCAGACGTTGTAATCGCCTTACTATTAATTTCATAGGCACGCTGGGTTTGGATCATACTGACCAACTCTTCCACCACATTGACGTTGGAAGTCTCAACATAGCCTTGTGATAACAAACCGGCACCATTGGTCCCTGGCGTATTGGTGTTTGGGTTGCCGGAAGCTGTGGTTTCTACATACAGATTTTCACCTTTGGCCTGCAAGCCAGCCGGATTAATAAAAGTTGCAAGCTGGATCTGGCCGATTTGTGTGGTGGCGGTAGAGTTTGGCGTCGTGATAGACACCACGCCGTCCCTGCCAACAGACAAGCTTTGTGCGTTTGCCGGAACCGTGATTGACGGTTGTACCGGGAAGCCACTTGCCGTGACTAGCTGGCCCTGGCTATCCACCTGGAATGAACCGTCGCGTGTATACGCTGTGGTGCCGTCTGGTAACAGGATCTGGAAAAATCCCTGGCCCTGGATGGCGATATCTTTATCGTTACTGGTTTGCTGTAAGTTCCCCTGAGTGAAAATACGCTCGGTTGCCACTGGTTTGACACCTGTGCCCAGTTGCAAGCCACTAGGTAACTGGCTTTGCTGTGAGCTTTGCGAACCGACCTGGCGAATGTTCTGGTAGAGCAGGTCTTCAAACACCGCGCGTGATTTTTTAAAGCCGCTGGTACTGACGTTGGCCAGGTTGTTTGAAATCACGTCCATTTGCATTTGTTGTGCATCAAGACCTGTTTTGGAAATCCATAATGAGCGTATCATTGTTCACTCCTTTGGGTTAAACCCGTGTTCATATTCCAATATTAGTGCAAACGCTAGCCATTCATACTGAAGAGCTGGTCTGCTTTTCCTGCGTTGTTTTGCGCGTTATCCAGCATTTTCATCTGCATTTCGAATTGTCGCGCCAGGCTGATCATGTTGACCATGGTTTCCACCACGTTGACATTGCTGCTTTCGAGTGCGCCACCCGTGACTTTGACAGTCGGATCCAAAGGCACAGCCTGACCGTTGCTGGTGACAAATAATCCATCCTCAGAGCGTTTAAGTGAAGCTTCTGGTGGATTCGCCAGTTTGATCCGGCCCAAGATGGTGGTCGCTCCGGGCGCTGTAAAGTCATTGACGCTAGAAATAGTGCCGTCGCTACCGATGCTGACAATGACGTTAGGTGGGATGCTGATGGGGCCGCCATCGCCCATCACATTTAAGCCGGATTCGGTTTGTAACTGGCCATTCTCATTAATCTTGAGCGAACCATTGCGTGTATAGCCTTCGGAGCCATCTGCACGTTGGACGGCAATCCAGCCCTGGCCCTGGATGGCGACATCCAGGTCACGGCCAGTATGCTGTATGCTGCCGGCTTTGTAGTCGGTACCGACGGTGGCATCCACGACAAACGCACGCGTCGGCAAACCATCTCCGAGGATCGGCACGGCGCGGAAACTGTCCACCTGCGCTTTAAAGCCGGTGGTGGTTGCGTTGGCTAGGTTATGGGCAGTGGTCGCCTGTTGCTCCAGAATGTGCTTGGCGCCAGTCATTGCGGTGTATATCAGACGATCCATAAAGCTGCCCCTATCAAGAAGTTAATCAAACTTTCATTAACGCAGGTTGACCAAAGTCTGCATGACCTGATCCTGCGTTTTAATGGTTTGTGCGTTGGCCTGGTAGACACGTTGTGCCGTAATCATGTTCACCAATTCTGCCGTCAGGTCGACGTTAGAGTCTTCAACAGCGGACGATTGCAATACGCCCAATGTGCTGCTGCCTGGCGCACCAATCAGTTCGTCACCTGACTCATAGCTCGCCATCCACTGGTTGCCTCCAAGAGATTGCAAACCGTTAGGGTTCACAAAGTTGGCCAGGATCACGCGGCCGAGGTCTTTGGATTGACCGTTGGTATAGCGGCCTTGAATAATGCCGTCATCCCCAATCGTGAAGCTAGCAATACGGCCAGAACTGTAACCATCCTGGCTCAGCTTGTTGACGCTGAAAGAAGAGCCATACTGTGTGCTTTTCGAGTAATCAAAACTGATGTTCATGGTGGCGCCACCGGTCGTCGGTGTAAAGCTGATTGGTGTCACGCTGGAGTTGGCTGAATCATAGCTACCCGCATTAAATACCATGGATGGTGTAGGCGTAGGCGTCACATCCGTACCATCAACGGTGGTGTAAACACTCCAGGTATTGGCTGCAGTTTTCACGTAGTAGTTTTGTACATTGTGTGAGTTACCCAGGTTGTCATACACCGTGATTGCGGTGGAGTTGGTATAACTGGTTGGATCCGTTGAGCTGAATGGTGTCACTGTCTGGTCAATATTGGCACTGGCTGAATTCAGGTTCAGGGTGCCAGTAATTTTGGTACTGGCCACAGGTTGCAGGTCACTCGTGTCAATCTGGATTTCTACCGGGCTGGAACCGTTCAGGTTGTCTGCGCTGTTACCCATCAGGCGTTTACCATCACTGGTCACAATGTAACCGTTCTTATCCATCTGGAATTGGCCGTTACGGGTGTAAGTCACCGCGCCATTGTTGCTCAGGCGGAAAAAGCCTGCGCCGTTAATCGCTACATCTAGCGTGTTGTTGGTCGCAGTGATGTTGCCCTGGGTAAACTGTTGGGCCACATCGGAAATTTTGGTACCAATACCGATTTGTGTTGCACCCGCACCACTCAGTGAAGCCGCGAACACATCGGCAAATTCCGCACGAGACTGTTTAAAACCAACTGTGTTGGCGTTGGAAACGTTGTTACCAATCACTTCCAGCGCTTTGGACGCTGCGTTTAAACCACTCAAGCCTTGTGAAAAAGCCATGTTATCTCTCCTTGGTAAAGACTGAAATCTAAGTTGGGAATTAGAAAATCTCTTGAATATCTGCAATAGCCACCGAAGTGTTATTGCTCAAATTCAGTTTGGCGCCACTGGTGCTGGTGGTGACGCTTTGTACCTGTGCCAGGCTCAGTGCGGTGCTGCTCACTGTCGTGTCGCCCGTTTTGGCAGTAATTTCATAGGTGTAGTCGCCACTTGGCGCAACCGTTCCATCATCCATTTTGCCGTCCCAGCTCAGGGCGTTTACACCCGCATCCTGTTTGCCAAATGTGAGCGTACGGATAGTGGCGCCAGAGCCGTTTTTAATCGCCACTGACAAGCTATCTGCGCCATTTGGCACATTGACACCGAAATAACCGCCGGTTTCTGTATGCGTCAGCGTTTTGCCTTCTACCAAGACATTGCGTCCTATCATGCTGGTTGCTTGATAGGACTGCCCCAGTTGTACGCTGCCAATCAGGCTGCTCATGGTTTCATTGAGCTTGTTGATCCCTGTCACAGTATTCAACTGCGCCATCTGGCTGGTTACCTGGGCGTTGTCCATCGGGTTTAATGGGTCCTGGTTTTTCATCTGCGTCACCAGCAGGGTCATGAAACGATCCTGTGTTTCATCAGTGGTGCTGGCGCTGCTGCGTGTATTGACAGAGTTGAGCAGGTCCTGGGAAACCTGGTTGTTGGTGTTAACGGTGGTCATGCTGAAGTCCTTTCTGCAGGTTATTGACCGATATTCAGTGTTTTAAGCAACATGGTTTTGGCAGCGTTCATGGTTTCCACGTTGTTTTGGTAGGCACGGGAAGCCGAGATCATGTTGACCATTTCCTCAGTCACGTTGACGTTAGGCATCGTGATGTAACCGTCTGCGTTCGCCATGGGATGTTTCGGGTCATAGACCATTTTGCCCGGCTTGGTATCTTCAATGACACGATCCACCTCGACAGTGCTGCTTTGATTAGCGGCATCCTGTACCGCCTTGAACACTACTTGTTTTGACTGGTAAGGCTTGCCATCGGAGCTGACGACGCTATCCGCGTTGGCGAGGTTACTGGCCACCGTGTTCAGGCGCATGGACTGCGCACTCATGGCAGAGCCGGAAATTTTGAATACGTTAAACAGAGACATGACAGACCTCCTTTAATTACTGCTGACCGTTAATCGCGGACAACATCTTTTTAATCTGGCCACCGATCATGGTCAGACTGGCTTCATAGCGGATACCGTTATCGACGTACGCATTACGCTCTACGTCCATATCTACCGTGTTGCCATCGACAGAACCTTGCACCACAGAACGGAACAATGGATCGCTGTTACTGCCGACATAGCCATTGCTTGCCTGGCCAGTCATGTGGCCTGCGTTTGTTTGCTGCATCGCACCAGCATTGGCGGTGGTATTGCCTGTGGTTGTTTGTTGCAACGCAGATTGCATGGCAGATTTAAAGTCAATGTCACGTGCCTTATATTGTGGCGTATCTGCGTTGGCAATATTGGATGCCAACAATTCCTGACGCTGGTTGCGCACGCGCAATGCCGTCTGATGAAAATTCAGTGCGGCGTCGAGTTTGTTCATCATCGTCTTGTCCTTTCATGGCTGTTTTTTCAAGCCTTGTCCGAAGCGTTTGTTCGAACCCCTAAAGTTTTGCCACTTGCGACCGTTAACCCGAATAAGCAGGTCTGGTTTTACACGTGTGACTTTTACTAGCTATGCCTAGTGTACGCCGCACACCGCACAATGATTCTTGAATTAAACGTGGGAAATCCCTTTTATTTCCGGGATTAAGCTTGCCCTGAATGCGTAGAATAGGGCACATGAAACGACTCCCCATTCACATTGCGATGTCACTCTTTGTTAGCTTGTTATGGCTGATGAGTGCGTCTGTGCGGGCGGCAGATCAAGCCGTGATAGCGAATCAGCGCCCAGCAGCAACTGCTGCGGGTGATATGCATAGCCGTGTATACCAAACGGTATTGCAATACGTGCAAAGCCAGACACAAGGGTATCCAGGCAAGGTCAATATCGAGATCCAGCCTTTGGATAGTCGCATCCGCATCGCAGAATGTGGATTGATGGAAGGATTTACTGTTCAGGGCGCCAGGCTGTGGGGCAAAACCCATATTGGCGTGCGCTGCCTTCAATCTGAAACCAAACCATGGACACTCTATGTGCAGGCTGATGTGCAGGTGTGGGGCGAATATGCCGTGACCGGCCTGCCTGTCAGCCAGGGTTCACCGGTTCAAACAACAGATGTGGTCATGCAGTCGGGGGATTTGAGCAAGTTGCCAGCGGGCATTATTACTGACTTGAATATGCTGGCTGGTAAACAGGCCGCTTTGAATTTGCCTTTAGGCACGGTGTTAAGACCTGAGTTGCTTAAAGCCGTCCCGGTGATCATGCAGGGACAAACCGTGCAGTTGAACAGCCGTGGCGAAGGATTTGTGATTACTGCTGATGGCACTGCCATGCAAACCGCAAATGTTGGCCAAGTGGTAGATGTCAAAGTGATGAGTGGGCAGATTGTCAAAGGGATTGCTCAAGCGTCCGGTAAAGTAGATGTTCGCTTTTAGTGAGTCTGGCAACGTTTTTTAATTGAAAAATGTCTGAAAATTATAAACATGCGATAAAAAGTATATTAAGCACTAAAGTTCGCTTAAACTATGCCGATAGTACTGTTAACGAATGAGGGTTTTGACTTTGATAAGCCCTGACACAATTCAAAATCAGAAGAGGTACGGCATGAACATTTCAGATTCGATTAAAAAAATGGGTGTTGGCGTAGACAAGCCGACATTGGAAAAAGGCGCTGCGAATAAAAGCAGCGAGAAAGCAGCGAGCACATCCACTGCCTCTTCAGACAATGTGACTTTATCTTCTGCCTCAGTGCAGTTGCAGTCATTAGAAGCTGGATTGGCCTCTGGTGAGG
>DATMSK010000083.1:0-4818 GCA_035565395.1 Methylophilus sp.
GTTTCATACAGCAAAAGAGAAAGTGGTGATTCCAGTCAGTGGACCGATGACTGTGAATGATGCAGGGACACTTCATAGCGTTTGCCTGGCAGGCGTTGCGATCGCCCAAACGATGAGTTTTGGAATCAGCGAATTATTGGCCGAGGGGAGGTTAGTGAACTTGTTTCCGGCTTGGTCGGAAGAGCGATTCCCTCTGTATGCGCTCTATCCAAGTAGGGCGCATATGCCTTTGAAAACAAGCGTGTTCCTAGATTTTGTTCGAGGCTTGAAAAGCTAAATAGCGATGCAGATTGAGATAGGTAGTTGCTATTGATCTTGCCGAAACCTCGGATATGTCGTTATTTCCCCATGGCCTCACCCAGGCGTATCGGTTTGCCTGGATGCCAGCTGGCATTAAAGTCCAGCACGTCTTTTTCAAATAACATCACCACGGTAGAGCCCAACAGGAAGCGGCCCATTTCTTCGCCTTGCTTCAACGTAATGCTGCGGTCACTGTAATGCCAATAGATGATTTTGCCGGGACGTGGCGGGTTGATAATGTGGTCTTTGGCATCGTGCCAGACCGTTGCCATGCTGCCGACAATCGTAGCACCGACCAGTACCATGACAAACTTGCCATGCTGGGCGGATTCAAATGTACAGACCACGCGCTCGTTACGCGCAAACAGGCCGGGCACGTTGGTGGCGGTGAGTGGATTCACTGAAAATAAATCGCCAGGCACATACGTCATGCTCAGCAGTTTGCCATCGCATGGCATATGGATACGGTGATAGTCTTTCGGACTTAAATACAGGCAGGCAAAACTGCCACTGTCAAAGTTCGCAGCTAAAGCAGCGTCACCACCGACCAATGCTTGCGCGGTGTAATGATGGCCTTTGGCCTGGAAGATCTGGCCTTGTTCTACCTTGCCAAACTGGCTGATGGCGCCATCCACCGGGCAAACAAACGCATTATTCGCCAACGGGCGCGCATCTGGTTTGAGTGGACGGGTAAAGAACAGGTTGAATGAGGCGTAACTGGCAATGTCCCCATTAAGCGCTTCTTCCATGTTCACATGGTATTTGCGCACAAACCAGCCGATAAAAGCCGTGGTCAGTCCACCCGCGTGCCAGTGTGCCAGTTTGCCGGCCGCGGCAGTCAGTAATTGTTTGGGTGCGATGTATTGCAGCAGAATGGCGAGTTTCACTTCTATCCCTTATCTCTCAGTTTAAGTGTGTTGCAAGCACTTGTTTTTGTCGTGTCTTTACTCGTGATTTTACAAATAAAAAAGCACAGGCGATATATCGGCCTGTGCTTTTTACCTATGGATGGATTAATTTGGCATCAACCCAACGTGAGGTACTGATTTCGTATCTAAAATTAGTTTTTAGATTGATCAACCAGTTTGTTTTTCGCAATCCAAGGCATCATGGCGCGCAGTTTGTTACCCACTTGCTCGATAGGGTGAGCAGCGTTCAAACGACGACGTGCAGTCATTTCTGGGTAGTTTGTGCGACCTTCCAGGATGAACTGTTTAGCGTAGTTACCATTCTGGATGTTAGCCAGGCACTGACGCATTGCATCTTTGGACTGGCTGTTGATCACTTGTGGGCCAGTTACGTACTCACCATACTCCGCGTTGTTGGAGATGGAGTAGTTCATGTTGGCGATACCGCCTTCGTACATCAGGTCAACAATCAGTTTCAGTTCGTGCAAGCACTCGAAGTAAGCCATTTCTGGTGCATAACCCGCTTCAACCAAGGTTTCGAAACCTGCTTTAACCAGTTCAACCGCGCCACCACACAATACAGCTTGTTCGCCGAACAAGTCAGTTTCTGTTTCTTCACGGAAGTCAGTTTCAATCACGCCACCTTTGGTGCCGCCGTTCGCTGCAGCGTAAGACAATGCAATGTCTTTAGCTTTGCCAGAAGTGTTTTGGTACACAGCGATCAATGAAGGCACGCCGCCGCCTTTGAGGTACTCTGAACGCACTGTGTGGCCTGGGCCTTTAGGTGCGATCATGATTACGTCCAGGTCGGCGCGTGGAACGATCTGGTTGTAATGGATGTTGAAGCCGTGTGCGAATGCCAGTGCAGCGCCTTTTTTCAGGTTAGGTGCGATTTCGGCATTGAAGATTTCTGCCATGGTTTCGTCTGGCAGCAATACCATGACGACGTCAGCTTCTTTAACCGCTGCAGCGATTTCCAGAGTCGTGTGGCCAGCGCCTTCAGCTTTAGCCCATGAGCCGCCGCCTTTACGCAAACCGATAGTGACGTTTACGCCGCTGTCGCGCAGGTTAGCTGCGTGCGCATGACCTTGGGAACCATAACCCACGATAGTTACTTTTTTGCCCTTGATAATGCTTAAGTCGGCGTCCTTGTCGTAATAAACGTTCATCTCTGCTTTTGCCTTTCAATACAAATGCTTTTGTCTGTAAAAATAATGTCGATTAAACCTTGAGGATGCGGTCGCCACGACCAATGCCGGACGCGCCGGTGCGCACGGTTTCTAGAATCGCGCTGCGGTCTATGGCTTCAATAAACGCATCCAGTTTGCTGCAAGAGCCGGTAAGCTCAATGGTGTAGCTATTGTCGGCCACATCGATAATACGGCCGCGGAAAATGTCGCACATACGCTTCATTTCGTCTTTGTGGACGCCGGTGGCTTTCACCTTAACCAGCATCAGTTCGCGCTCAATGTGCTTGCCATCGTTGAGGTCCAGCACCTTGACCACGTCAATCAACTTGTTGAGTTGCTTGATAATTTGTTCAATCACATCATCGGAGCCTGTCGTCACAATGGTCATGCGCGACAGGGTCGGGTCTTCGGTGACCGCCACCGTGAGTGATTCAATGTTGTAACCACGTGCAGAAAACAGGCCCGCCACGCGTGACAGGGCGCCTGCTTCGTTTTCCATCAGCAGCGAGATGATGTGACGCATTATTCTTCCCCTTTCAGGCGGCTGGCCGTGCTTGGGCTCAGTACCATTTCTGACAAGCCCTTGCCGTTTTCAACCATCGGGAAGACGTTTTCTGTTTGATCAGTTAAAAAGTCCATAAATACGAATTTGTCTTTTCTGTCGAACGCCTCTTTAAGGGCGCCTTCTACATCTGCCGGGTTAGTGATGCGCATGCCGATGTGGCCATAAGACTCGGCCAGTTTGACGAAGTCAGGCAGGCTGTCCATGTAAGACTCTGAGTAGCGGTTCTCGTAGAAGAACTCTTGCCACTGGCGCACCATGCCCAGGTATCGGTTATTCAACAGAATCACCTTGATCGGCAGGCCGTACTGTGCACAGGTAGACAGTTCCTGGATATTCATCTGGATACTGCCTTCACCGGTGATACAGGCCACTTGTGCGTGCTTGTCGGCAAACTGGCAACCCATGGCGTATGGCAAGCCGACGCCCATGGTGCCCAGGCCGCCGGAGTTGATCCAGCGACGTGGTTTGTCAAATTTGTAGTATTGCGCTGCCCACATCTGGTGCTGACCGACGTCAGAGGTCACATAGGCTTCACCTTTGGTGACTTCCCACAGTTTCTGTACCACGTATTGCGGCTTGATGACGCTATCTGAATATACGTAATCCAGAGACTGGATGCCACGCCATTCGTTGATCTGTGTCCACCAGTCAGCGGTATCTGTGGTCTGGTTTTCTTCCTGGGCCAAGATTTCGTTCATGTCAGCCAGCACCGACTGTACATCGCCCACAATCGGCACATCGACCTTCACGCGTTTTGAGATACTGGATGGATCCACGTCGATGTGGATGATGGTGCGTTTTTGGCTACCAAAATGTTTTGGATTGCCAATTACGCGATCGTCAAAGCGTGCACCCACGGCCAGCAGCACGTCACAGTGTTGCATGGCCATATTGGCTTCGTATGTACCGTGCATGCCCAGCATGCCGACAAACTGTTTGTCGGTCGAAGGATAGCCACCCAAGCCCATCAGGGTGTTGGTCACAGGGAAATTCAAGGCTTTGGCCAGTTTTACCAATTCAGCTGCGCCATTACCCAATACCAGGCCACCGCCGGTATAGATCATTGGACGTTTTGCGCCCAGCAGCAGTTTGACCGCTTTCTTGATCTGGCCGCTATGACCTTTAAGAATCGGGTTGTAAGAACGCATCTCTACCGTTTTCGGGTAGATAAAGTCTGCCACGTGCGCAGTGATATCTTTAGGAATATCCACTACCACCGGGCCTGGACGACCTGTCTTGGCGATAAAGAAGGCTTTCTTGATGGTCGGCGCAATATCCTTAACGTGTTTGACCAGGAAGTTATGTTTGACACAGGGACGGGTCACGCCAACCATGTCGACTTCCTGGAAAGCATCCAGACCAATGGCTGGAACCGGCACCTGACCGCTAATAACCACCAGGGGAATCGAATCCATATAGGCGGTCGCAATCCCGGTCACGGCATTGGTTGCGCCTGGGCCACTCGTCACCAAGGCGACGCCGACATCACCCGTTGCACGTGAATAAGCATCTGCCGCATGTACGGCTGCCTGTTCGTGGCGCACCAGAATATGTTTGAAACCATTCTGTTTGTAGAGTGCGTCGTAAATGTGCAAGACCGCGCCACCTGGATAGCCAAAGACGAATTTGACTTTTTCCTCATTCAGGCAGGAGACAACGATGTCCGCACCTGTCATGGATTTGGCGGGGGTGTCTGTCGCGGAGTGGGCTGAAGCGTCCATAAAACCTTGATTTTTTGGCTAATTAATGTTGAACCCTATACATTAGCTTGCTTTGCCAGTTTGGTCAAGATTGTTGCGGATGTGCACGATGCTTTGCTGCGATTCAGGGTCATTTAAGGCAATGTGCAAACAAG
>DATMSK010000084.1:0-8828 GCA_035565395.1 Methylophilus sp.
TGTAACTCTTGACCAGCGCGCGGGCAATGCGCCCGTTGTATTGAATAATAAATGGCGCCACCAGCATGGAAAGCACTGCCACAGACAGTACCAGTTGCAAGGCTTCCCCATCGATCAGCTTAGTTTGCAAGCCCAATGCCAGGACCACAAAGCTAAACTCGCCGGCCTGGCCCAAAATGATGCCGGTACGGACGCCGACGCCCATTTCAAACCCGTAAAACTTGGTCAATATAGCGATCAAACCAATCTTGAAAAACAAGAAGAAGATAAGCAACAGGATGATGAGTAGAATGTTGTCAAACAACACGGACACATTCAGCAACATACCCACACTGATAAAGAACAGGCCAAGTAAAATATCGCGGAACGGAGCAATATCAGATTCCACCTGGTAGCGATATTTCGTCTCTGAAATCAGCATGCCAGCGACAAACGCACCCAATGCATATGACAAGCCTACAAAATTAGTGGCAGCTGCCATGAGTAGCGTCACCATCAGCACGTTGAGCACAAACAATTCGCGTGAACGTTGCTTGGCTACCAGCTCAAACCAGAAGTTCAGGATATTTTTACCGAATTTGAATAGCAAAAACAGCAGTACTGAAGACTTGAATAAGGTCAGGCCCAACACATCCAGCCAATTGTCGCTATGCGACCCCAATGTCTGGATCAACACCAGGATCGGGATCACAGCGAGGTCTTGAAACAACAACACGCCAATACTCAAGCGGCCATGCCTGGAATTTAGATCCACGCGTTCCATGAGGATTTTGGACACAATCGCGGTTGAAGACATGGTGATTGCGGCACCGATAATAAAGGCTGAAGTCAAACTGAGCCCCGCTAGCTTGCCCAGTACCAGGCTGGCCAGCAACGTTAATACCACCTGGCCGCCGCCCAAACCAAACAAGGTTTTGCGCATGGCATACAATTTAGGCAGACTGAATTCCAGACCGATGCTGAACATGAGGAACACGATGCCGAATTCTGCAACCTGGCGACCACTCTCTTCATCTTCCAGCAAGCCCAACGCATGTGGGCCCAACACAATACCGATCATGAAATAGGCCAGCATCGCTGGCAAACCCAGGATACGGAACAAGCCCACGGCAAACACCGAGCTGGTTAGTAGTAATAATAAATGGATAAGGGAATCAAACATGCATCAGCTCTAAGCACTTATGCCAGGCCAGAAAAGATGTGGACCTGATCATTAATTAATTGAGGGTTTGGTCAGGATGTATTCTGAAACAAAATTGTTTCAAGTTGATGCAACCTGCCATAAAACACTATTTTATGCAAAAAATGTGCCTAATAATAAAAAAACCGTAAAAAAATAGTGTTTTACTTTATTGCGAGGGGCCTCACTTGTTATACTAACTCGCCATGAACACAGCAAAATCTGGTGTCCGTCTTGTAAAAAGTCCTGATATCGTGACCCGCGCACGAGGCATACTATTGCACGAAGCGGATGAAATCCGCCAATTGGCCGACCGATTAGGCAGTGCCTTTGAAGCTGCTGTCAACTTGATTCTTGATTGCCGCGGCCGCATCGTAGTGACAGGCATGGGAAAATCCGGGCACATTGGCGGCAAGATTGCAGCCACACTCGCCAGCACAGGCACCCCCGCTTTTTTCATGCATCCGGCTGAAGCCAGTCATGGTGACCTGGGCATGATTACGGCTGAAGATGTCGTCATTGCGTTATCCAACTCCGGAGAGAGCGATGAGATCATCAATATTTTGCCAGCCATCCGCCGTATTGGCGCACGCATTTTGAGCATCACCGGTAGCGAAGATTCAACCTTGTCACGTGAGTCTGAGGTGCACTTAAGTGCAGCTGTCAGCCACGAAGCCTGCCCTCTAGGACTAGCTCCCACAGCAAGCACCACGGCCGCTCTAGCCTTGGGCGATGCGCTGGCCATCTGCGTACTGGATTTGCGCGAATTTACAGCTGAGGATTTCGCACGCTCACACCCTGGAGGCAGCTTAGGCCGACGGTTGCTGGTCAGGATTAAAGATGTCATGCGTACCCGGGATGCGATCCCATACATTTATGAACAAGCAACGGTTCAGGATGCCATTACCCAGATTTCGAGCAAAGGCATGGGCTTTACAGCGATTGTGGATGCCAACCTTCATCCGGTTGGCGTTTTTACGGACGGGGATTTACGCCGGTTGTTTTTACAGGGCGAAACCCATACTGAGACTGCAATCGCACTGGTGATGAATAAACACCCCCGCTTGTTAGGCACGCAACAAATGGCGGTTGAAGCAGTCAACCTGATGGAGCAATATAAGATTAATGGATTTTTAGTGGTCGACGAGCAACAACAATTGGTAGGCGCATTCAATATGCATGATTTACTTAAGGCGAAAGTCGTTTAAGCCATTGGGCATTCTGGAATTCACCTATGCTTAAACACCCGATTCTGCTGCCAATTGCATTAATGCTGTTTTTAGCGCTGCTGACATTCTGGATTAACCAGACGGTCCAGGAGCAAGGACTCAGCATGAGCCGCTTGAGCCGCCATGATCCAGACTACATGTTGCATAACTTTGTCAGCACCCGCACTAACGCTGCTGGGATGACGAAATACGTGTTAGCAGCCGTAGAAATGCGCCACTTTCCTGACAATGACTATACTGAATTAAAACGTCCACGTTTTACCCAATTTGGGCTGGACAAACCTTACACCCAAATTTATGGTCAGCGTGGAAAAATTTCCGCCAATGGTAAACTGGTGGAATTTAACAACCGGGTAAAAGTCGTCCGCCAGGGCACAGTTCAAAAGGGTGAAATGCAATTACACACTGAACGGCTTACCATGGAGCCTGATACGGAAATCGCCTATACCGACTTACCTGTCACAATTTACCAAAAACCGGCAACCGTCATTACCGGCACGGGCATGCGGTTTGATAACAAGGCAGAAACCATGCAATTATTTAACCGTGTGCATGTACATTATGAGCGTGCACCGGTCGTAACAAAACCTGCAATCCCGACAGCGCCTGCCAAAGCCGGCAGCCGAAGGGTTCGTTGATCTGGAGAGATGAGTGAACACCCAAAAGCCATTATTTTATGCCGCATGCTTGATCTTCTGTGCCTTACAGTGGTCAGGCAGCGCGTTGGCTGAAGAGTCAGACCGTGACCAGCCCATTGAGCTGGAAGCGGATACCGTAACGGTCAATGATGCCAAGAAAATAAGTGTTTATACAGGCAATGTTATCCTCAACCAGGGGACTTTACAGATCAAGGCTGACAAAATGATTGTGCGTGAAGACCAGGATGGTTTTCAGCATAGTACCTGTACCGGCAATCCAACCACCTTCAAGCAAAAGCGTACAGGCAAGGATGAGTGGATGCAGGGCAGTGGCCAGCGTATCGAGTACAACGCCCGTATGGACAAGGTACAACTGTATACCAATGCCTGGGTCAAGCGTGGCGAAGATGTCGTCACCGGGGACTACATCAGCTATGACGCGAATGCGGAATATGCTGAAGTGATTGGCGGCACTAAAGCCAACCCGAATGGCACAGCAGGTAGCCGGGTGAAAGCTACCATACAGCCAAAAAACAAAACCACCCCGCCAGTCATCGACAATAAACCGAATTCACAGCAAGGACTGCGAATGAATCGATCACTTCAGCTTAAGGTTGAGCCTGTACCCAGCGACGCGGGTAGCGAGCCTAAGAAAGAGCAACCTTAAAGACGATTCGCCATATGCAGACAACCGCTTCATCAGAACATAATCATTTGTACGTCAGCCGCCTGAAAAAAACTTATCAGGGCCGCACCGTGGTCAAAAACACCACGCTAGAGTTGCACAGTGGCGAAGTCATTGGGTTACTGGGCCCGAATGGGGCTGGCAAAACGACCAGTTTTTACATGATTGTCGGACTCGTGGCACTCGACGATGGTGAAATCAGCCTCAACGGGGCTGACGTGAGTCACTCACCAATGCATGAACGCGCCCGCATGGGATTGGCCTACCTGCCACAGGAAGCTTCCATTTTCCGCAAAATGTCCGTCACTGATAACATCATGTCAATCCTGGAAACGCGCCCTTACACGGATGAGGAACGCGAAGCGCGGCTTGAGTCTTTGCTGGATCAACTACATATCCAGCATATCCGCAACAGCCAGGCTGTCAGCCTGTCTGGCGGTGAACGACGCCGGGTAGAAATTGCGCGCTGCCTAGCGACGGACCCGAAATTCATCTTGCTGGATGAACCCTTTGCCGGGATTGATCCGATTGCGGTGATTGAAATCCAGAAAATCATTCGCTACCTGAGTAGCCAGAATATCGGCATTTTGATTACCGACCATAACGTACGTGAAACACTGGACATTTGTGACCGGGCTTACATTGTGAATGAGGGTGCTGTGTTTGCGGCCGGGACGCCCGACGAAATCATCCAGAATGAAGGCGTACGTGAAGTCTACCTGGGTAAGAACTTTAGGCTGTAATTTGTTATGAAGCAAAACCTGCAATTACGCATTTCTCAAAACCTGGCACTGACACCTCAGTTGCAGCAGTCGATTCGGCTTCTGCAACTCTCGACACTGGAACTGAGCCAGGAACTGGAAAGCATTCTGCAAGAAAATCCCCTGCTGGAAATGGCTGACGGTGAAGAAGGTGAGTTTGAAGACAATTCAGCAACCCCTACCGAAAATATTGAATCAGTCCATGCAGACGATGCGAACTCGTTTGATCTGGCCACCCAGCAAGAAATCACTGCGCCTGCCGAGACGCTGCGCGAAGACCTACATGATGAACTAGGCAGCAATGAAGGCGAACTGGCCAATCTCAGCGAAGAATTCAATCCACCCGAATTTGAAGATAATTACGAAGAGTTTGGCAGCACCAGCAACTGGGATGAGGCTGGCCGCAATAATCTTGACGATGAAGACAGTGATTTTTCACGCCAGGATGCCAACAATATCAGCCTGCGCGAGCACCTGCTGGACCAGATTCAACTGGCGCACCTGTCACAGCGTGACATGACCCTGGTCAAGTTACTGCTCGATAGCATTAATGATGATGGCTACCTTGAGCAAGACTTGCAGGAAATTGTTGAACACTTGCCGCTTGAGCTAGAAGTTGAGTTACTCGAACTGGAAACCGCACTCAAACTGATACAGAATCTGGACCCGATTGGTGTCGGCGCCCGTAACTTACGCGAATGCCTATTATTGCAGTTGCAACACTTGCCGGCAGAAACACCCTATTTACGTACAGCCATGGCTCTGGTCAAGGATCACTTAGCCTTGCTGGCCAATAAGGATTTTGTCAAACTTCGCAAAGTGCTCAGTTGTGATGAAACAGTCCTCAAAGGAGCGCAGCAACTGATCCGTCAGCAAAACCCCAAACCTGGCAGCGAGTTTGCTACTTTTAGCCATGATCATTTTATCCAGCACGATGTCGTCGTCAAAAAAATCAAAGGGATCTGGGTCGCCTCTCTAAACGATGGCGTGATTCCAAAGCTGCGTATCAACCAACTGTATGCTGACATCCTCAAACGCAACCGTGAAAGCTCAGGCCAGTACTTACAAAGCCAGATGCAGGAGGCGAAGTGGATGATCAAGAACATCCAGCAGCGTTTTTCAACCATTTTGCGCGTATCGCAAGCGATTGTAGACCGTCAGCGTAATTTCTTTGAACATGGCGAGATTGCCATGCGGCCATTGGTACTGCGCGAAATTGCCGAAGAGCTCGATTTGCATGAGAGTACGGTTTCACGTGTGACTACCCATAAGTATATGCTCACACCGCGTGGGGTCTACGAGCTCAAATATTTCTTTGGCAGTTCAGTGGCTACAGACGCCGGAGGTTCTTGCTCAGCGACGGCAATCCGTGCGTTAATCAAGCAAATGGTGGCAGAAGAAAATCCGAAAAAACCGCTCTCGGATAATCAGATTACAGACACGCTGGCACAACAAGGCATTGTGGTGGCGCGCCGCACGATTGCCAAATACCGTGAGTCACTGAATATTCCACCTGCCAATTTACGTAAATCACTCTAAAAAATAAAGGCCGCAACAGCGGCTTTTTGTTTGTGATGAAGCAGGTTTTATTGAATGGTAATTTTGGCAAACTTGCGCTTACCGACTTGCGCCACCACAGTTGTCCCTTTTGCGACAGGCAGGTTTTTATCGTCCACTTTCACGCTATCCAGTTTGACACCACCCTGTTGCACAGCACGCATGGCCTCACTGGTACTCTCCACTAGACCAGCTTGCTTCAGCAGTTGGCTAATGCCTATGCTATCACCTTCAATGGTGACGGCCACTTCCGGCACATCATCAGGAATACCGCCCTTGGCACGAGTCTGGAAATCCTGTAGGGCTTTTTCCGCTGCAGTCTGACCATGAAAACGCGCCACGATCTCTTGTGCAAACCCCACTTTGATATTACGTGGATTTTCACCACCCGCGACCTGGGCCTTCCATTGCGCAATGGTTTCTAATGACGCAAAGGATAATAAGTCGATATAGCGCCACATTAACGCATCAGAAATGGACATGATTTTGGCAAAAATCGTCTCAGGTGCTTCACTGATCCCAATATAGTTACCCAGTGATTTGGACATCTTGTTGACGCCATCCAGCCCTTCCAGCAAAGGCATCATGAGGACACATTGTTGTGACTGGCCGGCCTGCTTCTGCAACTCGCGACCCATCAGCAGGTTGAATTTCTGGTCAGTACCGCCCAGCTCCAAATCGGCTTGCAATGCGACCGAGTCATAGCCTTGCAACAAGGGATACAAGAACTCATGAATCGCAATCGGCTGGTTGCCTTTAAAACGCTTCGAGAAGTCGTCACGCTCCAGCATGCGCGCCACGGTGTGACTGGCAGCCAGCTTAATCATACCCGCAGCCCCAAGGTCACTTAACCACTTGGAGTTAAATACAATTTCGGTTTTGGCTGGGTCCAGAATCTTAAATACCTGCTCAGAATAGGTGTCCGCATTGGCTTTCACCTGTTCCACCGTTAATGGTGGCCGTGTAGTGCTTTTGCCGGTAGGATCACCAATCATGCCAGTGAAGTCGCCAATCAGGAATAATATCTGGTGTCCCAGATCCTGTAACTGACGTAATTTGTTAATCAGCACGGTATGCCCCAGATGCAAATCAGGGGCAGTTGGATCAAAACCTGCCTTCACGCGTAGTGGCTTGCCTGTTTTCAGCTTTTCCACCAGCTCTTGTTCGATCAGCAGCTCATCAGCACCGCGCTTGATAATCGCCAGTGCATGCACGATTTCCGGACTTAAAACTTCGGCAGCTGCTGATGGTTGGGTTACGTCTGTCATAAGGATTTTCTGCAACGCGCTTCTGGCACGCTTTGTTATCAAGTTAAAGGCGCTATTTTAACGTAATCCCGCACTTTTCTGTATGCAACACATCAGCAGTGTTAAACTTATGCCTTATGAACTCCCCTGCTTTACCTACTTCAACACGGCTGTTTATTGGTCTGATGTCCGGCACCAGCCTGGATGGGGTAGATGCAGTGATCGTCTCACAACACGGTGAACAGGTTACGCAACAAGGGCACTATTTTGTGCCTTATCCAGCAGAACTCAAGCAGTCATTACTTGATTTGCATACCCCAGCGCTGGATGAAATACACCAGGCAGCTGTGATCTCCAACCGCCTGGCTGAGCTATACGCACAAGCAGTAAAAGAGTTACTAGGCGAGTCTTCACTCCGCGCTAGCGAGGTGACTGCAATTGGCTGTCACGGTCAAACCATACGCCATTGCCCTGATTTGCCAAACGGACAGGCCTATACCTTGCAATTAGGCAACCATGCGCGCCTGACAGAATTAACAGAAATCACCGTAGTAGGCGATTTCCGTAGCCGGGATATTGCCGCAGGCGGCCAAGGCGCCCCCTTAGTCCCAGCTTTTCATCAAGCCGTGTTTGCGGCCAGCAATAAACATCGCGTCATTATTAACATCGGCGGCATTGCCAATTTGAGTGATTTACCTGTTAACGGTCACGTCACAGGCTTTGACTCTGGCCCCGGCAACCTGCTTATGGATTCCTGGACGTTGCAACATACCGGCAACCCATACGATGCCAGCGGCGCATGGGCAGTGAGAGGCGACATTAACCAGCCACTATTACAAGCCTTTTTGGCTGACCCATATTTTGTACTGCCTATTCCCAAAAGTACTGGCCGTGATTTATTTAATCAGGCCTGGCTAAACAAACACCTGCAAGCGCATCCCGACACACCTCAAAATGTCGCACGCACCTTGCTAGAGCTCACTGCAGTGACTATTGCACAGTCGTTACAGCAATATTGTCCCGGCGCAGAAGAAGTGTATGTATGTGGTGGAGGCGCACATAATCTGGCCTTGATAGACAGGTTGCAAGCACTGTGCGGTCTCTCGATACAACGTACTGATGTGTTGGGTGTCGATTCAGACTGGGTGGAAGCCGTTGCCTTTGCCTGGCTGGCGCAACGTTGCATCGATCATTTGCCTGGCAACATCCCTGCTGTCACCGGTGCGGCAGGGCCTCGTGTGTTAGGTGCCATTTATCCTGCATAAAACAAATACACTAAAGCGGTGCAAATGCACTCTACGTTTGATTTAAACTGGTGCAAGATTGAAGATGATTTTTTAACTTTTCCCGACTCATTCCCGCACAATCCACCATATTCAAAAACGATTGCGTATAATTTATACAACCTTGACTTAAACACTGAGTACCTTATGGCTACCAAAGCAACCATTACCTTTGACAACAACCCTGCTGCGATTGAATTACCCGTATTAAAGGGCTCGTTAGGCACGGATGTGATTGATATCCGCAG
>DATMSK010000085.1:0-5625 GCA_035565395.1 Methylophilus sp.
CATCTGCGGCAAGTAGTTTTATCGCCGACAGATCCACGGCCAAACTGGCCTGAGTCACCTGCTCCACAGGGCTGGAGAGTTCCATCAGCAAACTTTCCTGGCCTCGCGTCATCGCAATATACACTTCTGCCAGCAACTCAGCATCAAGCAAGGCGCCATGCAAGGTACGCTGCGAGTTGTCTATGCCATAGTGACGGCACAAGGCATCTAAGTTGTTACGTTGGCCCGGACGCATTTCCTTGGCCATTTTCAGCGTATCTATGATGCCGCTGATATAAGATTCCAGCTTATCCAGGTTTAACCTGGCCAACTCCATGTTGAGAAAGCCGACGTCAAATGGCGCATTATGGATAATCAGCTCTGCACCGCGAATGAACTCAATAAACTCTTCAGCGATGTTGGCAAACAGAGGTTTATCCTGCAGGAACTCCAGCGAAATGCCATGCACCTCTTGCGCACCGGGATCGATCTCCCGCTCAGGATTGATGTAAATATGAAAATGACGCTGGGTGGGACGACGATTAAAAATTTCCACGGCCGCAATTTCAATAATGCGGTGTCCCTGGTCTGGATATAAGCCTGTCGTTTCCGTATCGAGAAAAATCTGCTTCATGAAATACCCTATCCTCTTAAACTGTCAGAACACCTTGATTTGCCAGGGCATCTGCACGTTCATTACCCTCATTGCCGGCATGCCCGCGAACCCATATCCACTCAATCTGGTGCGGCTGTGCCAAGGCTTCGAGTGTCTGCCATAAGTCAGCATTTTTGACCGGTTTTTTGTCTGCGGTACGCCACTGCTTTTGCTTCCATCCTGGCAACCATTCAGTCATGCCTTTTTGTACATAGCTAGACTCAGTATAAATTTTGATATGGGAGGGTTTTTTGAGCGCTTGCAGGCCTTGAATGACAGCCGTAAGCTCCATACGATTATTTGTGGTTAACGCTTCACCGCCATATAGTGACTTTTCATGTGGCCCGGCTTTGAGCCAGACCCCCCAGCCACCCACACCGGGGTTGCCTTTGCAAGCCCCGTCAGCGTACATTTCTATCCATTGTTGATTTGACATCCGCGCATTCTAACTGTTTTTGCGTTTGTTTTTGTATGCCGGAATGGCCTTTTCGCACTTGCAAAGCCGGATTGAGCGGCAGCTTTTTCCACTCAGGCTTGAGCAGGCGTACGTTAAGTACCCTTTTTTTGGCGATCAAAAAGTATACGCCACCAGTTGCGCCACAGCTGTGTTTCCCCCACCGTTCCAGCCAGGATTGCCGTGCCAGCCAGTCAGGATCATTCACCGGGAGCGCATGTACCAGCCTGCCGCTCTGGACGACTTCAAATCCCAGCACATTGAGCCAATCGCGCAAACGCCAAACTGTAAATAAACGACGGAATTGACCTGCCTGCCTGAATTGACCAAACCTGGCACGCAACCCCAGGTAACTGAAAGGACAAATGCCCGTCAAGATCAATGTCCCTTCTGGTAACAGCACACGGAATGCCTCGCGCAAGGTTTGCTGTGGGTCAGCGCATTGTTCCAGCACATGTGGCATACAGACCAAATCCACCGAATGTTCGGCAAAAGGGAGATATTCACTTTCGCTCAACAGGGAGGCATTGGCGGTTGCTGCTATTTGGAGTGAGTGCTTGTACGGAATACGGCAATTTTCCAACAAATCATGCGCAGGCCAACCAATCTGTAAGGCATGAAAGCCGAAGACATCGGCAACGGTTTGGGCGTATAGCGCCGTTTCATGCTTTGCAATATATTGGCCCAATGCCATTGCTTCAAAGCCAGTAGGTTTTAAAGCAGTCGTTTCAGAGGAAGCAGGCCGGCTAGGTGACAAGGTGGACTCCGAAAATGCACATAATAATAGATCGCCAAATACGTGCAGCTTGACAATCATGACCATTTTTTCAATGATGCGGGATGCAAGAAACTTCTGCAAGCCTAGAAATTGTTCCGCTACCGGCATTTAGCGACAATTATTTATGGCTCATACATGACGGAAAGCACGCACTGATTGTCGATCCAGGCGATGCTGCAGTGGTTGAAAACGCTTTAAAAACTCACCACCTGCAGCTCGATGCAATTTTACTCACGCATCACCATGCCGACCACACAGACGGTGCCGCCGCACTGCAACAGCATTGGCAATGCCCGGTATACGCACCTAACTCTGACCACAAGGCTTACAAGGCACTACAGGTAAATCGGGTCCAAGCCGGTGACTATATTGAGTTTAAGCGCTTTCCCGCGCTTTCGTGTGAAATCCTCGGCCTGCCTGGCCATACGCTAGACCACATTGCCTACTATATTGATCACCACCACCTTTTTAGTGGTGATGTCTTGTTTGGTGCGGGTTGCGGTCGCCTGTTTGAAGGCACGCCTACACAGATGTTTAATTCCCTGCAAGCGATTGCAGCCTTACCCGAAGAAACCCTGATTTATCCTGCCCACGAATATACTGCGCACAATCTCGCATTTGCGCAGACGATAGAACCAGGCAACACTCAACTGCAGCAACGTGCACGAGAAACAGCATCGCTACGTGCACAGCAATTGCCCACCTTACCAACTACCCTGCGTTTAGAGTTGGCAACCAATCCATTCTTGCGTTGTGAGGAAATCTCGCAACAAGACGGGTTTAAGGATTGGCCAGCCGTTGATGTGTTTACCGAGCTACGTAGCCGCCGCAATGCATTTTAGACCAGCCCGTTGCATACACAAAGTCCGCCAGGCTGCAAGGGGTTGTCTCACTTTGAAATTAACGTAGAATGATGTCCTCCTTAAGGCGCTTACATGCGTTACGCCAATCACATGCTGGTTGGCTTGGCCTAAACCGGCCGCCCGGATTTATCAATGCCTGCGCGAGTTTTATACGCTCGTGCAACAGCTTCAGGACTAAGTATTACCGTCATGCGTTTTAAAAAAATATTGCTATGTATCGCCCTTTCTGCTACTCCCTTATGGGCTGTCGCAGAATACGTAGAACCGGCAACATTATCAGATGACAATGACAGTAGTTACGATGAAAGCTATGGCGGGCCCGAAACGGAAAGTTACAGTTCAAGCTACCAATTTGAAGACTCGCTCACATTGCAGGAAAGCCTGTGGGACCGTGTACGTGATGGCTTCAACATGCCCGACATCGACTCCGTTTATACCAATAAACACGAGCAATGGTATGCCTCCCGCCCTGATTACGTCTCACGTATGCTGGAGCGCAGCAAAAAATACCTATATCACATTGTTGTAGAAGTCGAAAAAAGAGGCATGCCAACTGAAATTGCGCTGCTACCCATGATCGAAAGTGGATTTAATCCCAAGGCACTTTCTACCAGTAAAGCCTCTGGTATCTGGCAATTTATTCCCTCTACCGGCAAGGACTTTGGCCTCAAGCAAAACTACTGGAAAGACTCACGCAAGGATGTGACAGCGGCCACGCAGGCTGCGCTCAATTATCTGCAAAAGCTCTATACCATGTTTGGAGCCTGGGACCTTGCGCTGGCTGCCTATAACGCCGGCGAAGGAACGGTTGCACGTGCGATAGAACGTAACCGCCGCCTGGGATTACCGACTGATTACCAGCATTTGTCCCTTCCTGACGAAACCCGTAATTACGTGCCCAAACTGCAGGCCATCAAGAACATTATTTTTCGCCCTGAAGAGTATGGGTTGACGCTGAACGAAATTCCGAACAAACCTTACTTCACGACAGTACAGGCCCCTAACAAAATTGACGCAAAACTGGCCGCAGAACTGGCTGGCATTTCGCTCGAAGAGTTTAACGCACTGAACCCTGGCTTTACCCGTCCAGTACTGATTACTGAAAACAGCTACCAGAAATTGTTATTGCCAACCTGGGCCGCGAGCAACTTCACCAACAACCTCAATGGGTATAATCAACCGCTGTCCAACTGGCACAGCTACCACCCTAAAAAAGGTGAGCGCCTGGGTGCGATTGCCAGCCGCTTTGGTATCAGTATTTATGAGCTCAGTGCGACCAACAACTTGAAACCCAACCGAAATCTGATTGTACGGCGCCCACTATTAGTACCAGCGAGCTTGCAATCCGGCTTGACCCGACCAATTGATGTTGCCAGCATGGCGAAATTATCCGTCGAAGTGCCGGTAGAAAAAGAATCCTCCTCCAATTCTGTTACTATTTCACATAAAGTGAAACAAGGGGACACGCTGGGAAAACTGGCGAAGCGCTACGGTATGAGTTCCAAGCAGATCATGCAGCAAAATCACCTTAAATCCACATCGCTGTCCATAGGGCAGGTTTTGCAGCTGGACAAACACCAAAGTACTTCCAACAAAACAAGCGCTCGATCCACACATAAAACCTCGGCTACCAGCCGCGGCACTAAAAGCCAGTCATCTTCCCGTAAGAAAACAAGCAGTACCCATAGTAAAAAACACACCTTGTCCAAACATTAACTCTTCTTAAACCATGACGAATCGACTGTCCTGCGAGTATTTCTTGTACACAAGACACGTGATGGCAACAGTTTCAAGATGGATGGCGACCTTGCTATGTGCCGGTTTGGTTGCCTGCAGCGCCGACGCCCCTGATCAAAGTTCAACAGCCTTTGACCAATCCTACCCAGCCCAGTCTGGCGGCACACTTATCAGCGCCATGCCTTCAGACCCAAGTAGCATGATAGGTATGGTTGCTGGCGAATCTGCTTCCCTGGCCATCGGCTCTTACCTTTTTAATTCCTTGCTCAAATATGACCAGAACCTGGACCTTGCTGGTGAGCTGGCTGAATCCTGGCAAGTGGCAGACGACAAGAAAACCATCACGTTCAAGCTCAAACCGGACTTGCAGTGGGCAGATGGCAAGCCGCTGACCAGTGCCGATATCTTATTTACCTGGCAACTAATCACCGATGAGAGCACGCATAGCCCTTATGCCTCGGACTACCAGTTAGTGACCAAAGCTGAGGCGCCGGATGCGCGTACATTTATCGTGCACTACTCACAGCCATTTGCACCGGCGCTTGAGAGTTGGGCTAGCCTGCAAGTGTTGCCTAAACACAAGCTGGCCGGACAGGATATCCGCACCACCAGTTTTGCGCAAAAACCGCTGGGCAGCCATTACTACCAGTTAAAAGAATGGCGCCATGGTGAATATATTAAGTTGGAAAAGAATCCTAAATCTGTGTTGGGTCCTGCCTATATTGATCACCTGATCGAGCGCATTATTCCTGACCCTGCCGCACAATTTCTGGAATTGATGGCAGATAACATCGATAGCATGAGTATGGATCCGATTACTTATGCTCGAATTATTCCATCCCGGCCAGCGTTAGAAGCACGCCTGAATCAGTTTAAAGAGTTAGGCAACAGCTATACCTACCTGGGTTTTAACCTGAAACGTAAACCGTTTAATGATGTGCGTGTACGCAAAGCCATTAATTACGCCATAGACAAGCAAGAGATTATCGATGGTGTTTACCTGGGTCTGGGCATCACGATTGCTTCTCCATACAAGCCCGGTACGCGCTGGAGCAATCCAGATCTGCAGCCCTACTCATTTGATCCAGCGAAAGCGAAACAGTTATTGATAGAAGCTGGTTACCAAGACACTGACGGGGATGGGATTGTCGACCGCGCT
>DATMSK010000086.1:0-4199 GCA_035565395.1 Methylophilus sp.
TACATAGTCAAAATCAAATACGGTCGGGTTGTTGGCCTTGGCCCAGAGCAGGAACTCAATTAAAGCCGTTTCCTGCTCTTTGGTATAAGGCAAATACGCGCCAGCTAGGATGTTGTCTTTGTTTTGTGTGATCACACGAACTTTCTTGGCGTCTATGGGCTGTTTACGGCCAGTATCCCAGTAGGTGTAATATTTGCCCTTATCAATATCCAGTCGGCCCGGATTCGTGATTTCAATCCCTACCAGAAAGTTGGATACCCCATTGCGTTTTGCACCATCTATAGTCCAGGCACTTTCCCCGGCATGATAGCCCCACTGGTTGAGCGGGTTGGCCTGCACCAGTTTGCCATCGGTGCCTATACAGCAAAAGAAATAGGGGCTACTTGAGATGGCGGTGACCGCATTTTCAACGCCCTTGGAATATTGTCCGGCAGTAAAGTGGACAATGGCACCATAAGGGTAGCCTTTTGGGTATTCTCCCTGTGCAGCACGCTTGATATCAGTGCGCACCAGGGCTTCGGGGTACCACAACTTTTTTTCGCCGAGCGGGTAGCGCTTTTTTGCCGGGGCGGCCTCTTCAACATGCAAACTGGGGCGAGGTGGTTCCGGTGGCCTGAACTCTTCCGGGATCGGTTCTTCCAGCAGTTGCGAGAGGATTTCAATCTGGCTGAGGGCTAGTGCATCTACTTTTGGGTCGGCAGAAAGCCTGGCAATTTGCATGGCAGACCAGCGTAAGGTGTACAGTTTTGCTTTGTCCATTGGGGGCTCCTTTACGATTAAAACGATCCAGTGCCGCCACTTGTTCTCCCACGCTGCTGTGGCGATCTATTCATGGCATGCGCATCCAGCGTATGCTGGTGTCATGTGGTTTTATATTAGCCAGCCTTTGTTAAGTTGTGTTGGTTTTGCAGGTTTCTGGTGGAAAATAAAGCGACTTGCGCCAAAAAGTGTGTGTTTAGGCGCAACTGAGTCGCGGTAAAATAATGTTTTGTTTGCCAGGCAGGTGTAGTAGGTGATTAAAGCGGCTATTTTCGACATGGACGGTCTGTTGATCGACTCCGAGCGCATCATTATGCAGGGATGCATACAGGCAGCGGCCACCATAGGCATCACTTATACGCAGGCCGAGTATGTCGAGCTGGTCGGGCGAGTCTGGTCCGACTCCACACGGCTGATGACACAGCAATTAGGTAGCGAAGCCAATTTTCAGCATGTCATGCAAGGGCTCAATGCCTTTCTGGAGGCGCGTGATCATGCTTTCCCACTCAAAGACGGCGTTCAGGCATTGCTACAGCATTATCGGTCACATGGCATTATTTGCAGTGTGGCCTCTTCTTCGCCTATCCCGCATATTACACACCGGCTCACGCATACTGGCGTACTGGATTATTTCAGCCATGTCACGAGCGGGCAGGAGGTCAAGCGCGGCAAACCACACCCGGATATTTATTTATTGGCGTTAGAAAAATTGGGCTTGTCCGCGGATGAATGTATTGCATTTGAGGACAGCGAGCTGGGCGCACAGGCGGCGATTGCGGCGGGTTTGCGTGTTGTCGTGGTGCCAGACCTCAGACAGCCCAGTGACCAGGTACGTGCCAATGCGCATCAGGTGGTAGAAAGCTTGCAGCACTGGCTGGAACAGCATGATGACCTATCAGGCTGTGTCTTAACGCGGACTGAGTAACCAGGCCGTTTCCTCCGCAGGGTATTGCCCTTTCATCCCTTTTTCCAGAGAGACGCTAGCCAATTCTGTTATTGCATAGTGTGACTTGTAGTTGGCACTAACTTCTGCTTTGCTCACACTAAACGGTGGACCAGGTACCCGTGACTGGTCATAGTGGAAACTGATCAGCAGTTGTGGCGCCGTTTGCGTGATTGCCATCAGGTGCTGGCAATATTGCTTGCGCATTTCGTCAGGCAGGGCAATCAGGGCAGCCCGGTCATAAATGGCATTCACTGTGCCGAGCTGGTTTTGTGTTAAGGCGAAAAAGTCCCCTTGGAATATCTCGATCTGTCTGGTGTGATAGCACCTGAGAACGCCCGATTGCGTAATTTCAGGCGTTAAGCCAAGTTCAGCAAACAAGGCATCGACGGCCAGCTGACTCAATTCAACACCAACCACTTGAAAGCCTTGTGCCAGCAACCAGTGCATATCCAGCGATTTGCCGCACAGCGGCACAAACACGCGCGCGCCAACTTGCAATCCCAGCGCTTGAAAGTGCGCCAGTAAAAACGGGTTGACTTCGCCTTGGTGAAAGCCTATTTGCTGGTTCTGCCAGCGCTGGTGCCAGAAATCGTGATGCATGGATACGTCCGCTCAGGAGGGAGGACTGATAGTATAAAGCAGCGATGGGCATCCGCCGACACGAGGTAACCAGTATTATTGACCTGCCAGTTGGCTCAACTTGGCTTGCGCTTCGAGTACGCCTTCTTCCACGCCCGCTGCTTCAGTGAGTTTGGCCACGTTGTCGCGGGTGAAAAAACCATCGAAGCCATCGTAGCGTTGTACGTATTCGATAATCAGTGACGAATGTTCAGAGGCATTGGAGAAAATTTGTTTCAGGCCTTCTTCCTTGGAGCCAATCACGTCAAGTAAAAAGCCTTTACCTTGGCTGGCAATCGCATCCACTACAAAATCAATATTCTCCTTACCATCCCGCGTGCCATCTTTGACTGATAGGGCAATGTGGTGCAAACGTGGGCCATAATTACGCACAAAAGTCTCGGTGGGAGATGGGAGTTTTTCTAGGTGATTGACGAAATAGGGCGTGTTGTTGGCAGTAAATACTTTGGCCGGGCTCTTGGTCTCGGCAAAACCATGCGCACTTTTAGTGACGTTGGTGGAGGAGTTTTGGTCCCAGATGTTGTATGCACCCCAGAAAAAATAGCTGGACCAGGACAGGTATTCCAGGATGGCTACCTCACGATTCTGGCTGTAGACACGTGTCGCCAGGTGATCCACTGGCAGAATCAGGTCGTCTATGCGTAGCTTGGCCTGCTGATCTTTGGCTTGCTCGTAAGCCGCCTGCACATCGGGGCGTATGGTGCTGATGCCCAGGGAGTACACACGCAACTCACCGGGCTCGCGTTTCATATAGCCGACGATATTATGTGTGTATGGCGACGGTTTGCTGACGGCGACATTGCCAGGCAACTCCAGCTTGCGCACTTCGTCCTGCGTAAAAAAGCGGAACTCGCGTTCTTCTTGCAGTTTGACCACTTCGTGCATATTAGTCACGCGGATAATTTCACCCATGTAGCGGCTGTTGGGTTTGCGTGCCCCCACCGGGTAAATTTCATTCAGTGAGCGAAAAATACCGCGCAGGTTGGGGTCCTTGACCTCGCGCACCAGCAAATCGGGCGAGTTCAGGTCTATGCGTAAAATATGTGTCCAGTGCTTTTCACTCTCCAGCGTCACCAGGTAGTGGTATGAGGTCATCAGTGAGAGTTCAGCGATATATTGAATGGAATGATCCGGGTCCACTGTGATCATCAGCGCATCAATTTCCTGAATCATCTCGGTCAGGCCCATCTGGTCACGCTCTTCTAGCAGCTTTTGCAGATACTCCTCAAAGAAAGCCGAGTTCTGTTTGTCGCCATGGCGTGCAAAATCGAGGGAGTTAATCATCGTGTTTTAAATTTCAAAGGTAAAGTCTTGATTAAGCAAACGGCGTTCCTGATACGGTACCAGTCGGTGGTGCTGTCAAATCGCGCGTTGTGGCTGGTTTGCAGATACCAAGCTAGTCAATCGTCCGCCTTAAAAAGCAACAGGGCAACCGCAGCTGCCCTGTTTTAGTGCTTTAATCTTAACGGCCTTTACCGCTTAATGAGCCGCGTTTCAGGATAGGGTCATCATAAGCAATACAACGCCCCATACCCAAAAAGCTAGGCCGCATGCCGAGCGGGCAGCCATTGCTGCGCTCAAATTCTTCTACTTTGATCTTGGCAACTTCTGCTTTCTTGGCATCTTTAAACTCCCAGTAGCCATTTGAATGTAGGACCACTTCGTCACCGTCAGCAGTTTTGGCTTGAATATCGTCGGGTGCGCTGTTAGCTGCATTCACTGAGACAGCAAAAATGCATAACAACATCATGAGTATGGGTTTGATAAGAAACATCTATAGACCTGAAAAATTAAGATTAGGTAAGACTAAGGTAATTGATCTAGAAAGTACAGGTTTTAAAATGAGTTTGTCATT